>SXND01000169.1 GCA_005777235.1 Pseudomonadota bacterium | reverse complement strand
ATTAAACTAGAGCGGCTGAAAATGAGGACCAAGCTTCATCATTTTGCCCTAAAGTCCAAACTCTACCTCAATGCCCTCCGCTCCGCTTTCGCCACTTTACGGGCCCTCACCCCCGTACAGGGCTCCGCGTAAGGTGAGTACAGTAAGAAAATTTTTAGAGCCTACTTAGTCCTAGACTTGCATCCAGCGCCGCAAAATCTCGCACACATGTCGCTAGGCCCTTTACGTTTGCCCACCCATGACGAGAAGAAAGGCACTGTCCTGCTGTGCCGCGACCCGATGTGGCAGCTGTGCCGCGAAGATTGCCGCCTTACTATGGTCAAGGGTGAGACGGGTCGTCCCTGCTGCTGAGGCAAGCACAATCTCGCCAAACAGCGGCAGCAGTGTGACAGGAGCGGGGGCGTGATGCTCTTCGAGCACGGCGCCAGCGCGCATGACGGTGAGCACGACGGTCAAGGCCTTGTGGTGGATCAAGGTCAAGGCATTGCGTCCTGAGGTCTGAAAAATGTCCTCGGCCATCAACTGCTGTGCCATCGCCTGGAGGGGAAAAGACGTGAGCGTGGCAGGAGTCAATTCTACTGGACGAAAAGGACGTGCAAAGGCGTCAGACATGGGAAATTCCTCTCTCTGGAGACGGCAAGTGTTGTGCCAGTCATGGCGTGGACATCGACACCACGCGGACAGACGCGGCCCTCCGCGACTGCTCGGAGACCCCCGTACGACAATCGTGTCACACCAGTGACGTCCTGGGTCAGCATGGTACGTCTCTTCTCTGCGGCATTCTTGTTCTCCCCACATACTTGGTGTAGGTGTTCCGCACTGCCTTCTTGCGGAGTCCGACTTCTAGATGTCCATTGCGTAAGTGCTTCACCAGTGCATGGCCCCTGCCCTGGAGGGGCGCCCGGCCGGGCGCCCCTCCAGTGACTGGTGAGGTATGTATGAAACAAACATCTAGTGTCCTCCCTTCTGGAATTGCTGCATGGCGTCGACAACGTGTGTCGCATACATCACCGAAGGGCCACCGCCCATCAGGATGGCTACCCCAAGGGTCTCCATGATTTCGGCGGTGGTGGCGCCGGCTTTGAGGGCGTCGTGGGTGTGAAAGGCCAGACACCCGTCGCACCGGGCGGCGACCCCTATGGCGAGGGCAATGAGTTCCTTGGTCTTCGTATCGAGAACGCCTGGGCTCGTGGTCGCCTGATGCAGCGCGGTGAAGGCGCGCATGACCTCCGGTTGACTGGCCTGCAGTGTGTGCATGTTGGTGAGGATCTGGGTCCGTTGGGCTGGGTAGGACATTGAGCTTGGGCTGGACGGATCCATCATGGTCTCCTTCCCTTTGACGACAGCGATCCTTCTTGATACAGCATCTGAGGTCCATGCTTAGGCATACTCCTCAGATGAGGTGCGACAACACGGAGCACGCACGCTGCTACGCGGTGAGGTCTCTTTTGATATCGGTAAACTCCTCTTTTGTGAGTTCCCCTCTGGCATAGCGCTTGTTCAGAATGTCCAGGGCGGTGTCTGGGGTAGCGTGTCTCTCGCCCCATGGGGGACGCAGGTCACCACGACCGCACACCAGACGCAGAGCCATGAACAGCACAATGAGCATCAACAAGGGCATGGCAATGGGAAAAAACCACCCTCCCCACCACCACATATGTTCAGGTCCCATGGCTACATTCCTCCCTTGTAAATTGTGTGACGAGGGCGAGCGCTCGCGCACCCATCATCTATGCCTGTCGTGCAACGGGCGGTGTATGCCCCTTCACCACAGGTGTCGCCTATCAGACCCATCGTCGCTAGGCGCATAATCGACCCAGCCCACCACGCGTCCATCCAGCAGATAGATATCGACGCGATTCCCAAAAGAGTGGTCCTGGTTCCCGCGCTCGGCCAGGGCCAGGGAGGAGCCAAGATAATACCAATGTGCGGAACGGTGGGCCTCCCCGGCGGTATAATAGGGTTCTCCCCACAGGAAGCGGAGGGCCTCGGCGCTCATCCCTGGCAATGGGAAACCGTGCCGCATGGCGTCCTGGTCACGGGACTCAAGAGCTTGAAAGCGCTGGGCAAGACCAATCTCCTGGAGATAGGCAGTGCGCGCGCTGGCCGTCGTCTTGGCGCGATAGGTCCGCTCCTGGGCCCAGGTCATGACTTTGCGATAGATGAAGAACTCCTCCTGCTCGGCCGGGGAGAACCTGTGGAGCGCTCCGTCAGAGGCGCAGCCTATCCCCAGCGCCCAGACGACACCCAGCAGGCACATCCCCTGCCATAGTCGTCGCATCGTTGGCAGCATCATCGTCTCCTTTCTCCAGCATCCATGGCCGGGATCACTGCGTTACGGCATGGGAGACAAGACAGGTATGCTCTTGACGAATGTCTGGGCATGACATGCCGTAAAAGCAAGAGATGTGCCAAAACAAGCAGAGGCCTCAGGCTGCGTGGATATCCTCCCCAGGAGCGCCAAACATCATCAGACAACCTGTCCGTCCCGTGATCACATTGTCGTGCATACCATGTCACTGTGGTCACACCCCACCGCCGTTCAGGAGGCCAGGGGACGTCCTGGGCATCTGCAACGATGGGATCCGTGGAGAAGCCTGCCAGGGCAGGGTGTAGAGCCTGCTAGATGTCTGTTTCATCAATACCTCGCCAGTCCCCGTAGGGGCGACCGGCCGGTCGCCCCTACAGACCGCACGCAAGATACTGGGGAAGGACTTATGCAATGGACATCTAGGCTGCCCTGGGCCCGGGAGGCTGTAAGCTGGCACATTGTTTGCTGGTAATCAGCTGCGGTGACCCTCTCTGCCGACAACCTCTGTGGAGTGCACATCGTGGCCTATCTCAGTTGGGGCTTCTTCGTCCTCACGCTGCTCGGTGTCAGCAGCGGGGCCGTCTTATGGGTCGCCAGCCTCAACGCCGCGGCGTCTCTGGTCTGGACCGCGACCACGGCGGTGGCCTTCCTGCCACTGGGCTTACGCATGTTCCAGAGTCTGCGGCGGCGTGAACCTGGCGTGGACCTCATTGCGGTCCTCGCTATGGGGGGTGCCCTGCTGCTGGGCGAGGCCCTTGCAGGCGCCGTGATCGGGGTGATGCTCGCCACCGGACAGGTGCTCGAACACTATGCCACAGCGCGGGCCCGCCGTGAATTGCTGCATTTGTTAGCACGGGCGCCTCGGGTGGCGCATCGCTGGCGGGAGGAAGTCTTGAGCACCATTGCTGTCGACCAAGTGGAGCCAGGAGATACCCTCCTCGTCAAGGAGGCGGATGTGGTGCCGGTGGACGGCATCCTGCTGGACGACTCAGCCAGCATCGACGCCTCGGTGCTCACGGGCGAGTCGCAGCCGCTGACCTGCCATGCGAGTGATCGACTCGACAGTGGGACGATCAATATCGGGGCCGCGTTTCGCATGCGGGCCACCGCTCCGGCCAGCGCCAGCACGTATGCCGGGATTGTCCGCTTGGTTGCTACCGCCCAGGAGTCGAAAGCGCCGACGGTCCGACTTGCCGATCGCTATGCCCTGGCGTTTGTCCCCTTGACCATGCTGGTAGCGGGGCTGGCCTGGCTGGTGTCCGGCGAGCCCGGACGCGCCCTGGCCGTCCTCGTCGTGGCAACGCCGTGTCCGCTCCTCCTAGCGGTGCCCATCGCCATCATGGCCGGGATCTCCCGTGCAGCGCGGCGCGGTATCATTATTAAGGGTGGCGGTGTCCTGGAAACACTCGCCCGGACGAAGATTCTGCTCCTCGACAAGACGGGCACCTTGACCTCTGGCACCCCGTATCTGGCCCGCGTCGCGACCTGTGGCGTCTGGGCCGACCCCACAGAACTCTTGCGACTGGCAGCCTCAGTCGATCAGGTCTCCTCGCATGTGCTCGCCACGGCGCTCGTGCGTGCTGCCCGCGCCCAGGGTCTGACGCTATCGTTTCCGACCGCCGTGCGGGAGGAAGCTGGCGCTGGGCTTGAGGGCACCGTGGACGGACGGCAGCTCCGCCTAGGCCGGTATGACTGGGTGATACAGCCCGTGCCGCCCACGGAAGCCATCGCGGCCTTTCGCCACCGGGTGTTGCGCACCTGTGGCACCGTCATCTTCGTGGCAGTGGATCAGACCCTAGCCGGCGCGCTCCTGCTCGAAGACCCGATCCGTGTCGAAGCGCCACGCACGCTCCGGGCCCTCCGACGTGTTGGGATACGCGAGATGACCGTGTTGACCGGTGACCATCCCGTGGTCGCCCTAGCGGTGGGTGCCGCGTTGGGGATCGACCGGGTGCTGGCTGAGCAGTCTCCCGAGGAGAAAGTCAGGGCGGTGCGGGAGGCCTGTGCCCGAGGTACGACCATGATGGTGGGAGATGGCATCAATGATGCACCGGCCCTGGCAGCGGCCGATGTGGGGGTCGCCATGGGCGCGCGCGGGGCCACCGCATCGTCCGAAGCCGCCGATGTCGTGCTCACGACTGACCGTATGGATCGCCTGGTGGACATGCTGCAGATCGCGCAGCGCTGCCGGGCGATTGCCGGTCAGAGCGTGCTGGTGGGCATGGGCTTGTCTCTGGTGGCCATGGGTGGTGCCGCGCTGGGGTATCTGTCACCCGTAGCGGGGGCTTTCCTCCAGGAAGGCATTGACGTGCTCGCCATCGCCTGCAGCCTGCGGGCGCTGGTTCCAGGCCGACGGGAGTGGGGACGCACGCAGCGGCTCCAGATCTTGTCGCCAGCGCTGGCCGAGCGCTTGCATGTCGAGCATCGCCGTCTCGCTCCAACACTGGAGCGTTTACGCAATCTCGCCGATCAGCTCGACACGCTCCCACGCTCCCAGCTGCGGGAGGCGTTGCTCCATGTGCAGCAGTTTGTGACGACGAACCTCCTGGAGCATGAGCGTCTCGATGAGGAGGAGATCTATCCTACCATCGCCGTACACCTCAGCGGCGAGGATCCATTAGGAGCTTTCAGTCGCACCCACCAGGAGATTTTCCATCTGGCCCGCTTGCTCACGTTGCTGGTGCAGGATGCCCCCTCGGACGGCCCTGACCCGCATGACCTACCGGATATCCGGCGGCTCCTCTACAGCTTGCACGCCGTGCTCCGACTCCACTTCGCTCAAGAAGAAGAGCTGTACGAGAGTATCAGCCACCATTATAGCGTGGCAGCCCAGTCTGGCGCGCCGGCAACCTCGGCTCTGCCCAGCGCAGAGCACCACGCTTGACCAGGCACTGTGACCACACCATGGACCTTCCTCATAGAGGGCACGGCACAGGGCCAGCGGTAACTCCAACGTGCAGATGGCCTCCAGCACCGCGCCCACGTAGTCTGCGCTGGTCTCAATGACCCACGTCCCGGCTCGCGTTACGATGCCCCGGTGTCGCAGTTCCTGCGCCAGGGGCTCAGAGACGGGCCGTGCCAGCCCCAGCACACGCCCTGAGGCTGGAAACCTGTTGGACCTCGGGGGTGAGCACGCCCGCGTGCACACTTGTGCCGTCAGAGCCAAGTGCCAGCACACTGAACCGCATGGTCTCTGGCCTTCCTGGGTCTTCCAGTGCGCACGGAGGCGCTGGCTCGTCCCGGGTATGGGGGGCAGCCTCATGCATAGCGCACCAGCGCCCCGATGCCCTCGTAGCGCGCCAGATGAGCATCGGGTTCGATCAATTCCACCGCGCCGTCGGTCCGTAAGACGGCGCTCACCATGGCCTCACACAGATCGGTCGTCGAGAGTTCACCGCCGCACAGCGGACACTGCAGTACCGCATGCGCCAGCAGATGGTCACACATCAGACAGCGCCAGCCGGGCAGCGCCGTGTCCTGCATCACTAACTGATGGACCCGTGACGTATTGACCGCCGCAAGCGTGGCCTGCAGGCCTAGGACCGCCAAGCCATTCTGGCCAGCCCGCTCGATCACCCGTTGGACCGCGGCGGCTTCTTCGCGCCGCTCGTGCTGCTGCAAGACCTCTTGCGCCGCCTCCAGGAGATGCCGCCGGTTGGCATGCATATCCAGCCGCAGTGCCTCGATGATACGCTGCTGCATGGGCCCGGACAGAGTAGCGCGGAAATTGGTCACAATGTCGGTCTGCCCACTCAGGATCAGGAGGGCGTGCGGATGCGCCTCGAGATAGGACGTCACATCGGCGGCCACTTCGCGGTGATGCCGCTCCATATACTCCAGCACGTGCCGCTGATAACGCATTTGCGCCCAGCCACCCTGTTTATGCCGACCGGGAAAGGCATGGCTGAAGTCGACTTCCCCGACAATATCTCCTAGAACGACTTCGTAGACCCGCGCCGCCCTAGAATCTATAAGAACGAGGAGGGCACTGACGTAATCTTCATCCAGACGGGCCAGTTGCCGCACAGCCGGGCGTTCAGCCAGGATAAAGGCGTCCTCAAAAGGCCGCGAGGCCGGCAACTCCACCCACAGGTCCGCGGCGTGACAAGTGAACAGCGCCATGCCCGGCATGTGGACGTCCACGTTCCCAGCCACCAGCCGTTGTCCCCACTGGGCCACACGCTCGAGATCGTGCTCCAGGCTCTGCCGGGCGGCGTCGGTGTCGAGCCGCAGGGAGCGGGCTTGTGTGATATGGCGTCGGAGAAACGTGCTCACCCGTTCGCGCTGATGTTGATCGCGCCATTGCGTGTCTAAGTAGACACTAATCACGGGGGCTGCCACACTGGTAAATTTGGCCAGCGTCCGTAGTTCCTGGGTTAACTCCATAGCTTGCTCCTTGTCAAAGGTTCTACACTGTGTCGTCTATACGCCCCGAAAGCCTGCCCCGGTGCGAGACTGCCCTACACCACATGCGGCAGCACCCGCGCGGCCTGCGGCCCGTCATGCCCGGCTTCGATCTCCAGATCCACCCCCATGCCCACCACGAGTTGGGCAAACGGCAGGCCGTGGACCGCATGAGCGTGAAAATACACCTCGCGGTGTGATTCGGTCTCGATAAACCCGTAATCACGCTCCGGAAAGAGGCGCACAATGCGACCGCGTGGCCGCAGTCCGGCGCCTTTGACAATGCCACGTCGTGCGGTACGAAACTCTCGCAGTTCGCGTGTGAGCACATCAAAAGCCTGATAGAGCGCATCCTCCAGCGTGTCACCCACCTGTGTGGCGCTCAAGGTCTTCCCCGCGAGACTGACCAGGAGGCGTGCCTCATCACTGCCCTTGCGGTGCCGCTCGTGCTTCACCAGCGTGACGCGGGCATGGAGGATATCCTCCTCGGGCCGATTCAAGGCTTCCAGACGTTCCGTAATCCAGGACTGGACGTCTGCGGCGACCGCGGTGTGCTGTCCTTCAATGTGCAGCTCCATGTGTGCCTCCTTGTACTGCTTATCGTCTATGCTGCTCATGTTGCGCACGCTTGCACATGCCACACCTAAGCAAAGCGCATGCCACAGGCTGCGCCATGCCCTCCATCGTTGTCCCACACGGTCTGCAGGGCCGCGTGGCAGCGTGGAAAAGTCGGCACGCGCTGACAAAACGTCCGTGACGAGACAGGTTGTCAGTCACAGGGGCGACCGGCCGGTCGCCCCTGTGACGCTCACGCGCGTTCCTGCACTAGCCGCTGCCGCAGAGCACGTTCCGCAACCTCGTGGTGGACCTCACCGTTGCGACGAACCGCGAGGATACGGTCGAGAAGCGCGCGAAACCTTTGCGCTCGATCAGCGCATAGCGCGGCGCTGGTATGTGCCCACGCAACCTGCCGCGCAGACAGTGAAGGTTTGCGCACACTCCCTGCACCCTATAGAATTATCTGCCCCTCAGCGACCTGTCTGCTGGCCTCGACGGCAGCCTACTGCTTCCCATGACCACACGGAGATACACGTCCGATGCTCGACACCTTGTCACGCCGCTTGCATGTCAGAGACGACGGGACTGGCAAACCCGGAGAAAGCGATGGAACCTTTGCCGCATTTGAGACCGAGGAGGCGATCATTCTCCTTGGCGAGCCGGGGATGGGGAAAACCACCTTTTTTAAGGCTGCTGCCCAAGGACATTACACCACTGTCCGGCAGTTTCTAGTTGCCCGGCATGCTGAAGCGGGCGCGACTCTTTTTCTTGATGGCCTGGATGAGTACCGTACGATGTCCAGTGGACAAGATGCCAGCGCTGAGGTTGCCAGAGTCTTGTGCTCTCTAGGCAAGCCGCGCTTTCGGCTGTCGTGCCGAGCGGCGGATTGGTTTGGAGAGGTGGATCAAGAAGTGCTTAGGGTTGCGAGCACATCCGGACGTGTCGTAGTGCTCGAACTCCGTCCGCTCTCACGCGATGAAATACTGCAGGCGATCCAGGTAATGGTTCCGGACCCGGCGAGCTTCCTAGAGGAAGTGGAAGCAGCAGGGCTTGAAAAGTTACTGGGGAACCCCCAGACCCTTAGACTCATAGCACAGGCTTGGAGCACCGACAGGAAACCTCGGAACAAATTCGAGGCCTACGATATAGGCGTCGCTGAGCTACTGAAGGAGATGAACACGCGCCATGAGATACGCGGCGCGACGGCTCCTGATGCGCACGGTTTGCGGCACGCTGCCGGTGCTGCTGCCTCCACCCTGCTCCTGTCCAACACTGTTGGCATCGCGCGTACAGAGCTAGCGGACGGCGATGACTATGTTGGGCTTGCAGTGGTGCCGCATACCAACCGCAGTGACCTTGATGCTGTCTTGAGGCGACGGGTGTTTATGGCCTCGGAGGTGGATCGCTTCGAGCCAGTGCATCGCACGATTGCGGAGTTTTTGGCCGCAGAGGACTTGGCGCAGCGTATCACCGGTGGCCTGCCTATGGATCGAGTGATGGCCTTGATGTGCGGGTTTGACGGCAGACCTGTTGCCTCACTTCGGGGCCTTTTCGCCTGGTTGATGTGCCGGCTTGTACATTGCGCCAAGGACTACGTCGAGCGTGACCCCTATGGCGTCGTGATGTATGGCGACGCGAGCGTACTGCCACCAGCGGCCCAAGGCGCCATCTGGCACGGCTTGCGGGAGCTGCGCGAGCCCTGGTTTCTCACCAACGAGGAGGATCGCGGTGCATTCCGTGACCTCGCCAATCCGCATACCGCCAACATCATCTCCACACTCCTCCAAGACCCGGCCACTGGCGTGCATCTGCACATCGCGGCGCTCGAAGCGGTTGCAAACAGTCCAGCGAATGGGGATCTGAACGCGATTATACGCAACATGGTCTTGACAAAGCACAGTAACACCTGGCTGAGATCGACTGCGGTAAGAGCGTTCGCACGATCGGTGCAGAACGATTGGGCCGCACTGGAGGTCGTCGATGACGCACTGGCCCAGGCCACAGATGATCTCGCCGCTCCCGCAGTGCGCGTGGTGCTTCTCTGTTTGACACCAATATGTGGCAACTTGTCCCTACGGTTACTCTCGATCCTGGAACAGGCTGCGGCTACCCAGACAGAACGACGCACGCTTGGCGACCTCTATCCACTGCTTAATCTACCGTCCGAGACAGATGTGGAGGTGCTTCTCGACGGTGTATCTCGGGTGTTTCTACCTGAGAGTGAGAATACGGATCGTTTCGAGCTGCAGTTCCTCTTTAATCAGTGGTTGAAGAGACGTCTTGAGGGCCACGCACTGATCACACCTGTGCAACTCGCCCGTTGGCTTCAGTATATACGGGTGAGCCGAGATAGAGGCTTCGAGAAGACGTTAGCAGCTCTGAAAACACGCTTGGCACAGCAGCCAGCGCTCTTTGAAGAGGTCTTCACCCTGCTGGTCAAGCCTGTGCCAAACGAAGCACAATCGTTCCATTTTTTCGTCGTCGACGCCCTTGAGCAATTGCTGCCGGCGGCAGTGTGGCCCGTTCCCCCATCGACATTTTTCTTGGCGCGTGCGGAGCAAGAGGACAATGTGGAACGTGCCGCCGATCTCTTTCGTATGTATCTGGCTTGGTTGCCGCAGGAGGGAATCCCTGTAGAAATTACTGAAGCAGGTTTTGCTGTCCTGGAGCGCCGACATGACGTCGCGCAGGCGCTCGGGCATTGGCAAGTCTCGAGGATAGACATCTGGCACATCAATCGGTGGAAGCGGCGTGAGGAGGCACGCGACACACAGTCCGTGCGCCGCGCCCAGAGCGTTACGGCTCTCACACCACGCCTCACGACTATCCGCGCCGGAGTCGAGGCGGACATACTGGCGCGGGCGGCTATGGTCTATCAAGGATTTTGCGCTGATATTGAGGATATTCCCGACGCGCGTGCACGCCTTGTCAGCGTGACGAATGACGAGATTGCCGACGCTTGTATGGAAGGCTTCATCCGGTACGCGGAGAATCCCACTATACCCACCAGGGAAGCGGTGCTGGAGAGCTGGCTGGCCAATAGCATTCCTTGCACCCACTCATTATTGAGCTTGTCGGTTTTCTTGCGGCTGACTGCTGGCATGACGGTGCCCGAGGAAGCGCTGCCGCATTGTCTCGCGGCCGTCGTCACTGCCTTTAATACTGGTGACAAAGTGCCGGGCTACGACAAAACGCTGTCAGGATGGCTGATCGAGGAAGCACGTCAGCATCCGGCCGTTGTACGGTCTGTGCTCAACGACATGTGGGATTCCAGCACGGTGGCCAGGAAAGGACAGCTCCCGGGATTTGATGAACTTGCTCACGACCCCGGCTCTCAGCAATTGCTTGCGTCGTTGTCTGCCGACGTGCTCAGGGCCGAGATCATGGAGGATCACGACACGGTGAGCAAACTCGTGTCAGTGCTCCTGCGCCATGACCCGCGGGCGGCCCTGACCATCGGCAAGACCCAACTTGAGCGCACCGACGCGGCAGCGGTAGTGCGAGCCATCTGGAGCACAGCGCTTTTCCTCATTGATCCGCACACCTATTTGGAGCCATGGAAAACGCGCATGGCAGAATCGGAAGCCGCTCTCTGGGAAGCCATGGCAGTCATCGGAGGAGCGCGCCATCTCACCGCTGTGCAGCGTGCGGAAGTCATCCTCTTGGTAGGACAGCGCTTTGCCCAAGTTGACCATCCGCGCAGCGGGTGGCTTGGTAGCCGAGAGCCATGGAACGCCTCGGAGTTTGTTGCGAACCAGATTAAGCTCTTAGCCGTTGATGATGCGTCAGATGTTCAGGCGCAGTTTGAGCGCTTGGAGCATGCCGGGCATTTGACCAGTTACCGCGACTTGATCAGACATCATCGGGCACAACACGCCAGACAGCAGCGCGAATCGCGCTTCACCTTCGCATCACCGGCACACGTCGCCGCAGCGCTGCGTAATCGTGCTCCTGCTACGGCAAGCGACCTCCTGGCCTCCATCGTGGAGCACTTGAGCGCTCTCGCGCACGAATTGACCCGGACGCAAAGGGAGAGATACCGCGCCTACTGGAACGAGACGGGGCGTGATCTGAACGCGCCAAAACGGGAAGAAGTGTGCTCCGGGTTCCTGGCAGAGGATTTACAGCATAGAGTACAGGCGCACAGCCTCATCGTGACGGTGGAACATCACATGATTGCCGACAAAGAATGCGATCTCGTGGTGCTGCAGGGCACGGAACGTCTCTTGCCAATCGAGGTCAAGCATCACTACAACGCTGAGCTGTGGACCGCATGTTCTGGCCAACTTGATCGCCTCTACACACGTGATGCCAAGGCTGGCGGATGCGGCATTTACCTCGTGCTCTGGTCAGGTGAGGCGCCCAAGCGGAAGCTGCCGAAGCTTCCTGAAGGCCTCAAACGTCCAACGAGCGCGGCCGAGCTCAAGCACGCGCTCGAATCACGCATTGCCGAAAAAGATCGGCACCGGCTGCGCGTGGTGGTGGTGGATATTGCGGGGCCTTGAGGCTGACCACATGTCTACCAGCTGGGGTGCCAGGGTGGGTTATTGATCCACACCGCTACCCTTGCTCCCGCTCTTTGCGTATACTGTGCCTCCTATGAGTGAACAACGAGTGTATCGTGCGAAAGCTGAGAGAAGTCCGTTAGGCACCATCAGCGAACTGGAACAAGGGCGGTATAACGCTGGGCGTCAGCCGCTGCCGAAAGCGGGAGCGACGGAGGAGCGGACGCTGGAGGCAGTCGGCTGCATACCCTGGTTGGACCGCTCTAGGTCTTGTGCCTGAGAGTCCAGGCAAGCCATAGGCCCCCCAGGCCAATCGCGAACCCATCAATAATGCGAATGACCCGTGGAAACGGAGGAAACCACAGAGCCAAGCCCATGGCGAATAGCACGCCGGCCCAGCGCGGCAGGACTGCACTGTGCCAGATGGCGACGGCAAACATGATCACGCCAATCGCGAGGAGGAGGAGCCCGAGCAGAAACACACCCACCGCCGGACCACGGTAGATCAGGTCAATCGCTGGAGCAATGCCGGCCTGTCCGGCGAGATACAGCTTCCCGAGAATAGGGAGCATATATGTTTCCACGCCCAGCATGGGCAAAATGAGCGCGATCCCAGCGAGACTCAGCACTAGGGCACGGAAGGCACGGGGCTCTACTGCGGAGGACGCGAGGACAAGATAGAGGGTGAGCGTCCCGTACAAGAGAAGGACAAACGCCAGCGTGCACAGCAGGTGTGAGACCACCCATGCTCTCGAGGTGATGGCAGGGCTCGCGGCGGCAAGGGTCTCGGCCGGTATGCGAGGATCCAGGGGAAAAAAGGGACGGATGAGCGGGAAGACGGCGAGTAATAGCGTAGAAAGACTTAGGGAAATACTACCAAAGCGCCTATGTGTCGTCCTGCCTAACGGCATCGTGAACCTTCCCTGTCTTCTCTGTCTGGTGAGAACTGCTTCTGTCCCAGGAAATGTTTCCGAGGAAGCCCAACGCCCGCGAGCTGAGCTCCGCCCCGCGCGGGGCGGAGCCCCGGAGCGTCGCGCAGGGGTCTCAGCTCCAGCGAGGAGAGAGGCAGCCGCTGGGAACAGCGGGAGTGCAGCATGAGCGGACGCTGTTTCCAGCGGCTGCACGCCCTTGTTCGGCACGGTTGTGGCGCCGATGCTGTCCCTCTTCGCCATTTCCATCCCCGTGGTCTTCCATCCGCCTAGGGCAGTTCAGGGGACCATGAAGTCCCGGATGACCTCCATGGCGTGCTGCCGCGCATCGACGGTCACAGGGTGCCCACACCCTGGCAACCTCTCGAAGCGCACCAGATGGGCCTGCAGAGCAGCCACCAGCTCCTCCTGACATGCGATCGGAATCCTGGGGTCCTCGTCCTCCACCAAGGACGAGGGTCGGACGCTGCACGCGCGCCAAGGCCGGGAGGCGATTGAACGTGTGGCCTTCTCCCCTTGGCCGCATGAACCACTGGGTGACCGCAGAATGGCGGACCGTGCGCTGCCCCACCGCAGGATCCCGTGGCGTCCGCGTGTAAAGAGGGATGGCCAGACCGCCCCACGCCTCGACCGTGGTGGCGTCCTCGTCCCCCTCGATGAGACGGCGGCGCGCGAGCGCCCCCACCTCCGGACCCCCAAGCGTGCACAGAGCGCGACACGCTGCTCCAGAGGCGTGCCCCCTGCCGCTGCGGTACTCAGCAGGATCCACTTGCCGGGATGGGCTGGATACTGAGTGGCGTAGACCAGCGCGACCATGCCACCCAAGGACGTGCCCAAGACGATGGGATGGACAACCCCCAGTATATCCCAGCACGCATGCACGTCGTCGCCCCACTGCACTAAAGTCCACATCGTATGAGGGCCATGCGCCCTTCGCCCTTTGCCCCGATGATCGAGGAAGACCACTGGGACAATATCGGCCAGCTGTGCGCAGAGCGGTTTGTAAAGCGCATGGTCAAAGCCAGGACCACCATAGAGGAGCACGAGCGTCGGTTTCTCCCGCATCGTGGGACCATCGGGTACGAGGCTCGCACCCTCCACGTCAAAGAAGAGTCGTACACCATTGCCGAGCACGTGCATAGACTGTCCTCCCTGATGCGATACAGCATCATCTCATGGTTGCCGAACGCCCGCCCTGAGCCGCCGTGCCCTGGACGACACCCTCAGGCCATCCCGCTGTCCTTGGCGCGGTCGGCGCCAGGGCGAGGTGCGGTGGCCGCGCCCCGCCCATGGTGGGGCCCCGGCCTGTGTCCCACCGCCCCTGTCCCGCCCTGGCGTCGCGTGTGCGACGAGGGAGCCGGGGCGCCGCGCCTCCGCACCGACGGGGCCGGAGGCGACGCGGGTGGTGGTAGATCGCGCGTCGGCGCCCTGGCGGGAGCGCGGCACCTGGGTCTGCTCGCGCCCCATCGCGCACACCGAACGCCCGCGGTGAGCCGCCGCCCCCACCCACCGACGTCCGCAGGCCATACACCGTCCGCTGGGGGCGGTCGGCTCCAGTGCCTTATGCGGCTCGGACTCTGGCAGGGATACTGCCCAAGGGTTGTGTTCCCCTTGCTCATCTAGGGGAAACCCACCCCGCCCCCGGGTGCTCCATCGGCATCCCATGCGGCCCGAGTGATCCGTGCAATGACCCCTTCGCGTACCGCCTCGTCAGCCGTTGCGTCGGCAACCAAGACCGCGACGGCCAGATGCCGTCCATTGGGCAACGGGACGAGTCCCACATCATGCGTCGCCCGCGTCAGCCTATCCACCGTGCGAGAGCTACCAGTCTTATACGCTACCACCGTTCCGCGCGGTAAGAGACCTTTGAGGCGGTGCGGACCCGTGGGGGGCTCCGGTATCAGCTGGAGCAACAACGCGCGGCTCGGGGCTGAAAGGCCATGGCCCTCGGAGAGCGCGCGTCACAAGGCGACGAGGGCGTCCGGGGTCGCCCAATGGCGATCCTGCGCTGTGGCGTCACGCCCCATGTCTGTCTCTGTCGTCGCCACGCCGAGGTCAGGAACGCCGAGCGCGCGCACGTACTCCGTGACGCGTGGCGGTCCGCCGAGGAGGCGCACGAGGACATCGCACGCTGTCCCATCACGGTCGGACACCATGAAGCGCAGCAAGTCACGCACGCGTAAGGCTACGTCGTGCGGATAACGGTCGCGCAGGGGACTGTGCTGACCCCTCGCCATGAAATCGTTGCGCTCCACCCAGACCTGCTGTGCCAGCTGCAGCACGCCTTGATCGACCTGCTGCAGCACGGCCATGCCGATAGGCAGCTTAGAGACACTCTGCATCGGGAACCGCTGGTCTCCACGTACCGCGATCGATGCCCCGGTCTCTAGCACGGTCACGGCAACCCCGACACGCCCTTGAGCCGCATGCGCAATTTGCTCAATGTGGCCGCGCCAATCCCCTGCCGAGGGTGTCTGGGCATAGACACCCTCGACGCTGAACACAAGCGCTAAAAGTACGCGGAGAGCGTGACGGAATATACGCGCTATCATCAGCCCGAACCGAGCGAACACCGTTGGCATTTGTGACTTCCGGTTTCCTCAAGCCCTGTGGGCGCCGAACGCTCAGTAGGTCTCAAACCTCGGTCTCTACATCTAGATGTAGAGACCACC
This sequence comes from Pseudomonadota bacterium, assembly GCA_005777235.1. Lineage (GTDB taxonomy): Bacteria > Tectomicrobia > Entotheonellia > Entotheonellales > Entotheonellaceae > SXND01. The sequence continues at coordinate 2,269 of SXND01000169.1, read as the reverse complement.
AAAGCATCTGTATGGAGATGCTTTGTCTTTTAGCCTTGCTCTCTCGTATTAGATGCTTCCTCAGCAATTCCCGGAGAGCGATACCCCCCAGTGACCACGGTGCGCTCCCGATTGTCTTTTCGTCAACATCACAGCTAAAATCCCCCCTCGCTGAGACGCTTTGCGGTGGTCATGAAGGGGGAGACCATGGCTCGCGTTGCGCCGAAAGGACGGAAGCATCGCTCCGCCGATGCCCTTTTGCGGTTGGTGCGCAGTGCCGTTGACCAGCGCCCGGATCATCGCAGTGACGATGTGGATATTGCTCTGTCGGATGCGTTCATTGGCGGCGTGCGCCATGTGGGCGCTCACGTCCCCTTCGCTGCTTGTCTTTGACAAAGAGCGGGCCGAGCGGCATTGAGGAACGATCTACGGCAGAGAACGCGTGCCATGCGACACGCGGATGCGGGAAATCCTCGCTCCGGTGTGCCCTGCGTCATTACGCCCAGTGTTTACAAGGGTCTTGCGGCAGTTGCAGCGCGGCAAGACCCTGGAACCGATGGTGGTTCTGGCTGGGCACTCTTTGCTGGCCCTGGATGGTACGGGGTACTTTTCCTCCAAGACGATTCAGTGTGCACCGTGTCTCCACAAGGTCCATCGGAACGGGAGCCTCACCTCGTAGCATCAGATGTTGGGCGCAGCCATGATCCCTTCCGATTGTCGGGAAGTGATTCCGTTGATGCCGGCACCCATCATGCGACACGATGGCAGCGGCAAAAATGACTAGGAGCGCAATGCGGCGCAACGAGGCATGGCGCAATGACGCCACGACCACCCCCACGTGCAATGTATGGTGACCGAAGACAGCCTGCGTTCCAACGCCCCGCACATGCAGACCCTCCATGACCACCAACTGCACTATAGGCTTGGCGTCAAAGAAGGCGATCATGCCGTTTTGTTCAAACAGGCCCAGGAAGCGGAACACGCTGGGCGCGCGACCTCGTATGCACGGCATGAGCGCGCCGCAGGGCTCGTCCCTCGGTTTCGCTGGGTCCATGACGTGCCGCTCAACGCCTCGAACAGGGACGTGCGGGTCAATGTCCTCGAGGACTGGGAGATGAGGGCTGACAAGGTCCAACACTGCCGTTGGATTCCCGACCTTCGAGTGAGCAAGCGCAACGTCTTTGACCTCATGCGGGGTGGCAGAGCGCGCTGGAAGATTGACAATGAGCCGTTCAATCCCCTGAAGAACCAAGGCGATAACTTCGAGCACAATGACGGGCATGGCACGCAAAATCTCTCCGTGGTGTTTGCCCTCCTCAGGATGCTGGCGTTTTTGGTGGACCAGATCCCACAGCGCTGTTGGGCGTTCTTTCGAGCCGTCTGGAGCCCGCTCGGCAGCACACGCCTGCTGTGGGAGCGGAGGCGAGCCTTGGGCTATGCTTATGCCCTGGCGTCCATGCGGCAACTGTTCGAAGCCCTGTTGTATGGCGTGAAGAAGTCAGCCCCCATTTTTGCAGTGGATTCCTCGTCATCCCAGCTCGCCATCGAGTCCCTGGGTGCCTGCGTGCCTGCGAATCAAGTGATACCCTATCATCGGGGGAACGTTGCGCCTCCATGCCGAGCGCTGTCTGCTTGCCACACGTCCTCCTCTCATGTCCGACTGCGGCAGTCGTTGCAAAAATGGTCGCAACGCTACAAGCCCGGCTCGCTACCGTCATTACAGATGACGCACACGGCATGAGCGGGAATTGCTGTCTCCCCGCTGCTATGCCTAACGCCAGCCTTCAGCTGCTGCCGAAAGCCGGAGCAACGAAGGAGCGGAGCAACTGTCTTGATGGTCAAGGGCTCTTGTATCTATGCCTCCGTTGCGGAAAGGTTGACAGAGAGATGCTATCGCCTCTCAGACCCAGATCGTACAGAAACCATGCGATCCTAGGCGTTGAAGGAGGTGAGCCATGGAGAGGCGCAGGGTGTGGGCACGCCATGGGGAGGCGGTGCGTCAGGCGAGTGCGTGGGGCGAGCTGGCGCACAGCGAGACGGCCAGTGCAGAGTGCACCGATGCGTGTCTGCTGGTTGCGATCGCACGGGGTCTCTTGAAGCGCGGGGCGAGCGCCTTGCCCGCTCCACGCCGTGCGCCAGCGATGCCGAAGGCAGGGCTCTGGCCCGCCCCTATCGCGGCGCGCTTTGCCGGCCTGTATGCGATGCGCAAAGCCGGCGAGGGGCGGCGCGCGGCTCGGGTGTGAGGGGCGTTGGGCGACAGGGGCGCAGTCGTCGCGCCTGAGCCGGGCGT
>SXND01000028.1 GCA_005777235.1 Pseudomonadota bacterium | reverse complement strand
CAACCATTTGAACATTGATCTTGATGCCAAAAATCTTGCTCAAACAGCGAGCGGTTCCACGCAATCCGTTCCCCTCCAACTAGAGAACCAGAGCGGCTTTTCGGATGTTATTTTCGTAAATGCGACGCGCATCACCCGCAATCTGCTCCTTGCCACAATCTTTGCAGGCCTATCGCTGCTTGCCCTTCGGTTTTCCGTTCTTTCCAAGCCGAGTTGAGCTACAAAATTTGCGAGAATCCATCTAAAAACCTCCATAATGGACAAATTATGGGAGGTAATTTATACTATCTGTGTTTATTTATCAATGCCCTGCAAACGGCTGAGATGATGCTCGTGGAAAAGATCGGGCTGCCTTCGTTGGCCTAGGATGCCCGTTCCCTAGCCACTGCGTCAGTCACAGGAGGGGCAACCAGGTCGCCCCTCCAGGGTAGAGGCCATGCCGTGGGACAGGGCTGACGCCATAGACATTGAGGGCTGCCCGGCTCCATCAACGCACCACGGCGGCAGGCTGTTGTCCACACGCTGCCTGCGCTACAATCCCCGCAGCACATCCGCCGCCTGCCATGCGCCAACGCCACCAGAGGAGCCCCAGGCCATGACCCCACAGCTCGGCTTGACCATGCACCAGCCCGACAAAACCTGTCCCGGCTATACCCTCTTTGCCCCGCTCCCCGGCACCAGTGCTTATCTCATCGACATGCACGGCGCCGTGGTGCACCGTTGGACCCTGCCGTATAGCCCGGCGCTGTACGGCTATTTGCTGGACAACGGCAATCTCCTAGTCGGCGGCGAAACCGGTCGAAGCCCCGTCACCTTTGGTGGTGCAGGGGGCACGCTCCTGGAGCTGGACTGGGACAGCCACATCGTGTGGGAGCACGTCGATGACCGACTGCACCACGATTTTTGCCGTATGCCCAACGGCCACACCATGCTGCTGGCCTGGGAACAAGTGCCCGCCGACATGGTGCCGCATATCCAGGGCGGTGTGCCTGGCACGGAGCACGACGGCCACATCTGGTGTGACGTGCTGCGCGAGATCACCCCCGACCAGCGCGTGGTGTGGGAATGGCATGCCTATGAGCACTCGATCTGGCCACGGACATCATCTGTCCCCTAGACCAGCGCCACGAATGGACGCATGCCAATGCCTGCGAGGTGTTGCCCAATGGCGACGTGCTCATCAGCTTTCGGCTCCTGAACATGGTGGCGATTATCGACCGCCAGTGCGGCGCCTGGCGCTGGCAGTGGGGCAAAGCCATCCTGGGGCATCAACATGCCCCAACCCTGCTGCCCAATGGCCATGTGCTGCTGTTCGACAATGGCTGGCACGCCGCGCACCCGCAGCCGCGCTCACGGGTGCTGGAAGTGGACCCCACCACCGACAGCATCGTCTGGACCTACGAGACACAGCCGGGGTGGAAGTTTTTTAGCTCGTTTATCAGCGGGGCGCAGCGCCTGCCCAACGGCAACACGCTGATCTGCGAGGGCATGACTGGCCGCCTGTTTGAGGTGACGCGTGCCGGGGAGATAGTCTGGGAGTACGTCAATCCGTTCTTCGGCGACCATCGGCGCTTTGGCCGCGTCAACATTGTGTTTCGCGCCTACCGCTACGCGCCAGACTTTCCGGGCTTGCAGGGGAAGGCGCTGCACCCGGAGCGGCATGCCTGGCTCAATCACGTGCACGCGCCGCTGGGGAGGTGAGGTGCCATCGGCACGCCGTCCTGCCCCATACTCTCGTCACGCCGTACTCGGCTAGGTGCTTAGGCGCGTGGGATGCGCGTGCCAGGTGTATGCATGCGCAGACTGTAGACCGAGGTATTGGCCGTGAAGAACATGGTCTGATTCCCAGGACCACCCCAGGCACAGTTGGCCGGATACTCCGGCAAACGGATGATGCCAATCAGCGCCCCTGCCGGATCAAACACCCAGCAGCCACCGGGGCCAGTACAATAGACCCGACCCTCAACGTCCACTTTCATGCCATCCGGTACGCCGTTGGTCGCATCTGGCGACGGCATCTCGGCAAAGTGCCTGCCGTTCGAGACGGTGCCATCGGCGTGCACATCATAAACCATGATGTATTGCCCAGGCCGGGTATTGGCCACATACAGCAGGCGCTCGTCGGGCGAGAAGGCCAGGCCATTGGGGTAGTCAATATCGCCAATAATCAGATCCACGGTGCCGTCGGGCCGGATGCGGTGCACACTGTTGAACGCCATGTCCACCTCGGCCGGATCGAGGCGCTCGCGGCCCGGATTGGTGAAGTACAGGCTGCCGTCGGATTTGCCAATCACGTCGTTGGGCCGGTTGAGGCGCTGGTTGTTCCAGCGCGCCGCCAGCACGGTATAGGAACCATCCGCTTCCAGGCGCGTGACGCGACGATTGACCATCTCGCAGATCACCACACGTCCCTGTGCGTCAAAGGTCATGCCATTGGATTCGCCACTGTCCTCGCGGATGATGACTGGCGCGCTGCCAGGCACCAGTTTAGCGATCTGGCTACGGCGGATGTCCACAAACAGCAAAGAGCCGTCAGGATGCCATAACGGGCCTTCGGTAAACACGAAACCTGTGGTCAGGCGTTCCGCCTCGGGCGAGGCAACGATGTCAGCGAGTGTCAGGGCCATGGTGGTCTCCTTGAGTGCACGATAGGGTTGTGTGGCAGGGAGGATACCGCAAAAACGCCGCCGAGAGCAACATGCCGCAGCCTGGCCAGCGCCTGCCTGGCCCGCTGCGGCGGTAGAGGGGTCACCAGCGCAGCGCCATCTCGCCGCTAAAATCCACCACGAGCGCACTGAGGAACTGGTAGTCAAAGTCTTTCGCCGTGGTCACTGGTATCTGAAAGCCAGCCCGCAGGGTCATCCCAGGACGAGGCCGGATGTTGATGCCCGGGACCAGGTAGACACGCGTCTTGTGGAGCAGAGGGTCCTCCTCGCCCTCCCCCGCCGGGCCGCGTGTCCGCGTCAGCGTCACCAGTTCCAGCAGGGGGGTAAACCAGCGTCATGAACCACTGCCACTCAAGTGGCGTGGCTTGTTAGTACCCTCAACCAGGTTTCCAGGCCCAGCGTCAACGGGTCCAACAACAGGGTGCATGACTTCACCCCTCGCTTTGATGTTTTTGACAGCGTTCCAGTCCGCAGGCAGGGCGTATCCGCAATGACAACAGATAAACGCATCCCGCGATTTCCGGTTGCGTTTCTCGCAATGCCCACAGGCCGAACAGGTGCGTGAGGTATTGCGCGGGTCTACCGGCAACACCAGAATCCCTTCGCGCTTCGCCTTGTAGGTTATAAAGGCACGCAATTGGAAGAATGCCCATCCTTTGAGCCGACTGCGCTGAGCTTTCCTAGCCGTCATCCTGTCCCCTATCCCTGCCAAATCTTCGCAGGCGATAGCCGACGTGGTGTCTTTGGCCTTCGCGATCAGTCGGTTACTCATCCGGTGGTTCTCGTTGGCCCGCATACGGGATTCCCGCACACGGATTTTCTGGAGCTTGCGCTTCGCACTCTTTGTGCCTGCTTGCTGGCAAGTACGCCGCATACGTCCGTAGCGCTGGCGTACCGCTTCAACCGCGTCGCCACTGAAGTGCTCCCCGTCATCCGTGGTCGCCAGGTTCTTGAGGCCCAGGTCCACGCCGATGACGCCGTGGGGCTCTTCAGGCTCTGGCGCGGTGTCCGTCAACACCACATGCACGAAAAATGTCCCATCCCGCCGCTTCACCAGCGTGGCACTCGTAGGCAGGCGTCCTGTGAGTT
>SXND01000168.1 GCA_005777235.1 Pseudomonadota bacterium | reverse complement strand
GCCTTCATCACACGCCTTCATTATCCGCTGACGTAAATCCAATGATATCGATGCTACCATCCACAACGCCCTCCTACAGCGTGCCCCCTTTATACCATACCCGGCCATAAAACAGTATGTAAATTATGAAAATGCTCTAAGGCGCACCACGAAAGCATCCAGCCCACCGCCGTTAGTGGCCTGTGCCCCCCCCGTGGTCCCAGGGAAGGTGGGGGACGCACTGAGGCCCGCCACATAGACCTCGGACTCCGTGACCGTGAGGGCAGTGCCTCTGTCCTCGCCACTGCCGCCAAGATACGTGGCTTGGACGAGGCTGGTAAGGTCGAGATTCAGCCGCGCCACGAAAGCATCCAGCCCGCCGCCGTTGGTGGGCTGCACCCCACCAGTGGTCCCAGGAAAATTCGTGGATTGGGTATCTCCCGCCACGTAGACGTCGGTGCCTGTCACGGCGAGGGCGAGGAAAAAGGACCAGCTATCGGTGTCTCCGTCCTCGCCACTGCCGCCAAGGTAAGTGGCCTGGGTGAGACTGGTGAGACTCAGATTCAAGCGCGCTACAAAGGCATCTCGCCCTCCCCCAAGGGCTGGCTGCGCCCCACCGGCGGTCCCGGGGAAATTCGTGGATTGGGTATCTCCCGCCACGTAGACGCCGGTGCCTGTCACGACCAAGGCAAAGGCGTAGTCAAAATTACTGCCGCCAAGGTAGGTGGCCTGGATGAGACTGGTGAGACCCAGATTCAGGCGCGCCACGAAGGCATCTATAAACCCGCTAGGGGCGGGCTGTGCTCCCCCGGTGGTGCCCGGAAAGGAAGCGACGAAGTCAAAGGTGGACCCCGCAATGTAGACGTCAGTGGCGGTCACAGCGAGGGCAGAGGCATAGTCGACGAAGTCACCGCCGAGGTAGGTGGCCTGGAGCAGATTGGTAAGGGTGAGATCTAAGCGCGCGACAAAGGCATCCTGTGTCCCATTGAGGCCTGGCTGTAGCCCACCGGTGGTACCCGGGAAGTTCGTGGAGGCCGTATGGCCCGCGATGTAGACGTCAGTCGCGGTCACGGCGAGGCCTAATTTACTCAATCCTCCCTCAGCGTGACTGCCGCCGAGATAGGTGGCTTGAGTCAGACTAGTGAGGGCTAGATTTAAGCGCGCCACGAAGGCATCCACCCCGCCACCATGTGCACTTTGTGCTCCACCAGTAGTCCCGGGGAAATCGGTGGATTGGGTCGTCCCTGCCACATACACGTCAGTGGCAGTCACGGCTAAAGTGGTGGCTCCGTCGGGGCTCCCGCCACCGAGGTAGGTAGCCTGAGTGAGGCTGGTGAGCGTCCGATTTAAGCGCGCCACGAAGGCCTCAGAGCCCCCAAGAGGCATGGCTTGCGCCCCGCCGGTCGTGCCGGGAAAGACAGGAGAGGCGGTGTCTCCTGCGACGTAGACGTCGGTGGCGGTCACGGCCAGAGCAAAGGCAAGATCAGCGCCAGTACCACCGAGGTAGGTTGATTGCAGGATGGGATCGATGAGGACCGGAAGGGTGCTGTCATAGGCTCCTAACGTAAAACCGTAGCGATTATCATCCAGAGTGTAGGCGACCGTAACCGGTTGGCGTGTGCCGTTGTGCTCCTGCCAGGCGATAGGTGTAGACAGCTCGACAGCGCCTAAGCCCGTGTCGATCCGTAGCGACCCTGCGTCCGTCAGGCTTGAGTGCTGCGCGCCTTCGATCTGCACACGAATACGCTCGGCTGTGACACCAGGGGCAAGGGTGAAGAGTTTTTCGACCGTGTTGCCGTAGGCGAAGAGTTCCACGGCAATCCCCGGCCAGACTTCGCCGAGTCGCACGCTTTGGTAAGTAGAGAGTCGATCCTGCCACTGCGAACGGTCAGTGCCGACGAAACGGCTGACGGTGGTCGATGAAGCGACGCCGGGGTGGAGGATGGGCTGAGCATCCACAAAAGTTTCCACGACTGTCCAGCCGGGGGCGCGTTGGTGAGGACGCAAGGTGGCGCCTGCTCTTACCGCCACGCGTGGCCCATCCTGGGCTGGCCCAGACAGCGCGTAGACCAGTTGTCCTTGGCGGGTCACGAACATCGTCCCGACGAAGGTCTGAGCGTAATAGGCGACGCGCTCATCCCCTTGATTGGCGTTCTTGATGAACGGGATGTGCAAACCGTGGAGCATGTGCTTGACCTGAGCTTCGCTCACGGTGGATGTCTGTTCGCCGTGTCCTACGCCGTCAGGTGACTCATGTCGCGATGCGGTAGTCGGCACGGTCGCTGGTGCGGTGCTCCACCCATCCGTATTCGTGCCCACTGGCAGTGGTGACGCCGCGGGTTTTTCCGCCCAACCCAGGGAGAGGCTCCTGGCGAGGGTACTCCCGTTAGTAGAAATAAAAGCCCTATACCAGTGGTCCCGAATCTGTACGTCCTCCCCGCATTGGCCGTAAACTGTGGTTGCCGTGAACGTGTACGAATCCTCTTCCCCAGGAACCGATATGGCTCCTGCAACCACCCCGCCGTTGACCAACCCAACCGCACCTGCCAGAGGGACATAGACAACAAAGAGTGCCAAGGCAACGAAAGCGAAGCTCAACGATCTTAGTGCATAGTGTTTGCGCATATCCCTCACCTGAGAGTTGAACGCCGTAACAACGAGAATGGATGTTTCCCCCTGATGTATCCGTGAGCCGCAGCAATATCGCTCCTCCGTTCCAGTCTGTCAAGAGCCGACAAAAAAACTGAGTGGGCAGCGCTGGTGTGGTCCACCAGCCGCAACGGCGTCGCGGTGGACAGCAACTCGGAGCGCCCTGGCTCGGCGCGGGCCACGGGGAGGGGAGGTGCTCTGGATAGACGTTTCGGAGGTGGGTTCCCAGGGTGTCGTTTCAGACATTCCCCGGGGTAAGCGCGCCCTGAATGTCCGGTACATACGTGCGTTGGCGCAGCGGTTTCAGGTCTCCCCCAGCGGTGTTCTCCTCTAGGCTCGTGTCTCTCACGGCCCCAGGCTGTGTGGCCATTAGGCGCTGACAGAGAGATGTTTCAGAACCTCTCCAAGTAGGCCATCCCAAGACCTGTTTGCATCGTAGGGGCGACCGGCCGGTCGCCCCTACTGGGATAGGCTCTCAGCCACCTGCGGCGACTAGAACGCTCGATGTCCATTTCGTCAGTCCTTTACCAGGACCATTGTCGGGCTGAAGCCCGCCGCCGCGCCGTATGGCTGGGGAGGCATTGAAGAAACAGCCATCTAGGCGTGTGGATGGCTGGTGTTCCCGAGTTGCGAGACAGCGAGCAACAACTGGCACAGCGTGGTAGCCTGCATGTGCTATAGCCATCGGCTATACTCTCGGCTTGACATCCTCCCCGCCCAGAAGGGCGAGGATTCCTAGGAGACCTAGTTCCGTGTTTCTCAGAGACGGCCCAGGGGGTTTTTGGCTTGGTTATCGCGCCTAGAGCCCCACGTGGGGGCTTTGACGCTTGCGCAGCAACCCGCAAACCCCCCAGGTCTCAGTGTCTCTCCACAGGCTTCACATTCCCAGTGCCCCTGGGTAGAGGTCTTGGCAGCTGACAAGACCGGCTTGGCAGCAGATTAAGCCGTACCTAGGGACAGTGTAGACCATCACATGGAACAGAGGCAACAGGAGTCTCCGTTTCGAGTGATCTTTCAACCTGTGCCTGCTCCGCAGGCAACCTCTTCTATCTCCGCCCTGAAGGACGGAGCTTTACGAGGTCTATGGTAACTCTGGTCTATGAAGCGCGTCTGTGAGGAAGCAGCCATGAAAGCCCGTACGTACAGCACCTTTACCTTTGGAGACTTGAAAACGCAGCTTGGGCTGACGATCGATGAAACGGGCGATTTCTCTGCCTTCGTGGCAGAGGTTGAACTGAGCGCTCTGTTGCAAGACATGTTACAGGAAACCTTGCTGCTAGCCCTGTCTATTAGCACGGAAAAAGCGCGCTCGGAAATGATCATTACGCCAATTCTCATTGAAGTACGTCGCCTGCTGCGGCATTCCATCAGCCTCTTTTCCGGGACGGAGTTTAACGTTGATCGGAAGCAACATCTGGTGGGCGTGTGCGATTTTATCATCAGTTTATCGCCAGAACAGCTAACGGTGAATGCGCCTATTGTGATGATTGTGGAAGCCAAGAATGAAAATCTGCGTGCGGGGATTGCCCAATGTGCGGCTGAGATGGTGGCCGCTGGTATGTTTCATCAGCAAAGGGGCACCCAGTTGGAGACCATCTATGGCGTGGTGACGACGGGCAGCACCTGGAAATTTTTATCCCTCGACAGCCAGACGGTACACGTTGATTTAAAAGAATACTATATTGAAGATGTGGCGCAGATTGTCAGTATCCTGGTCAATATGGTCCAACACGCGCAGGCCACGTGTCTTCGCGCCTCTCCCAGTAGGCCACCCAAAGATCCGTCTACGTCGTAGGGGCGACCGACCGGTGCACCTACTGGGACAGGTCCTTAGACACGCCCGGCAAGGGTCTCAAATCCTTCCGCCACGTCCTGCAAGTGATGCAGGGGATCATGCAGTAAATAGCGCGCCAACGACTCGACGGTAAAGCGTGCTCCGTCAGAACGCGTCCCGGTCCGCGCCCACTGCTCAGCCCGCACGCTGTCGAAGGCGTCGGCTAGCGCCTCTCCGGCCACGACGAGGGCATCACGCACCGTCAGGGGATTATCCTCCCAGTAACGCTTGGCGAGAGCCGTGGCGTCTTGATCCCAGTTGGCGAACGCCGGGTCATCCTGCGTCAGCATCAGTTGGAGGCGCTCAGCGAAGAGGACAAACACATCGCGCACGTGGCAGCCGTACTCCAGCGCCGACCAGATGGGGCCGCTGTCGGCTCGTGCGGGAGGACGCTGCGGCACCAGTGCCCCACGGCTGAGGACGTCACGCCAGGACGCCACAATCGTCCGCAACGTTGCCCCCACTGCATAGCGCTCGATCGTCTGCGCCTCAAAATGGCAGGCCAGGCAGGGGCGTTCGAGCACCCAGGTCCAATTTTTTGTATCGGGTCTCGGCTGTTCCATCAGGCCTCTCCTTTCGTTGTAGCGTAGCTCCTCAGGCTGGACAGCAGAAAGATAACACGGTCAAGGCTCCTCTGGCGGGAAGCTACCAGTTGGACACAAATATTCATTTAGGGAGAATCACGGCGCATCATGCCGTACATCGTTGTCAGGTCGCCGAGATGCTGCAAGCCCCACCACAGCACTTCCGCGCCGGGGCGGTCGCGCCGGTGGCGCCCCACAAACCTGCCGAGCTGGGCGATCCAGGTGATCGCTTGGCCCAGTGTTGGCGGCTCTGCAGGCGGCGTCGGAACCCAGTGAATAGCACAATAGAGCGCTTGCCATTCGTCAGGGTCCAACGCTGGGCCTGAGCCGTTGTTCCGCAGAGTTGAGCCAGGAACCTTGTAGGACTATGCTTTCCCTGGGCTGAGAAGCCACGCCTGGCATGGACTCAAGGCTCCTGTGAGGCTTGCGTCGCGAGTGCTTCGGCTTGTGCCAAAATTTCCTGCAGGCTCATGGCGCCAAAGCGTCGCTGTCGCCAGTGTTGGTAATCAAAAGATTGCCGACTGATACCCGCCAAGAAACGCAGGGCCTCGACAGGGCCAAGGTGCTCTTCGAGTACGGCGACCCCCTTTGCATATAGTATCTCCTTGGCGTCTCGCTCAGACATCGGGAGCCTCCTCTCTATAGGTCACGGGATTGTGCACCGGCACTCCTACCGGTACGCGTCGGGCTGTACGAAGCATCTGGTCATCGCAGGTGAGCACGCGATCACAAGTGGCCGCTTCGGCACAGACGAGATGCACGGCATCCAAAGCCCGAAAACCGGTAGACGCAAGGGCATGCGCCCGCGCAGCGATGACACACGGGCCCCAGGCCCTGGGCACGGTGGAACCCATCGTCGTTTTCCCGCCCTCGTGGGCTCGCCCGGCGCCTCGTCTCGAGGGCGTCGTCCAGCGTGGCGCTCCCCGCATGGAGCCACGTCATCTGGGCCTCGCTGTCCTTCATGAGGCGCGCGTGCGGCCCCGCCAGGCGGTGCGGCGCCGCGGTCCGCATGACGGACCAGTGGCGGGCGGCGCCCCAGCAGGGCGCGCCGCTCCGGCGGCTGGGCGTCGGGCGGATCACGTCGGTAACATGCGCCAGGGCGCGGGCCACCGCGCGGACCTGACGCGGGTTCCCGACGACTCCCGGCCAGCCCGCCGTGGCGCGGGCGCTTGTGCCCCCACGCGCCAAACCACCGGTGGCTGCGAGCCCAAGGAGGGGCGGCTTGAGGGCCTGGACCCGAGCCACGAGGGTCGCCACCCCGCTGGCATCGTTCGGGACGGCCCCGCGTCCCCCAGAGGGACGTAGGACCATATCCCACTGGGCTTGCGCCACATCAATACCGACACCACATGGCACGTCACTCCTCCGTACTCCTGTCCGCCCGCCCTTGCAGAGACGGGCTCCATGGCCCCAGACACCTGTGCGGGCGCTGGGAGTCCAAGACGTGACGCCCCACGCTCCGCTCCGGTCCCGTCGTACTAAGGCTCAATCAGTCTATCACGTCCGGGGACTGCGTGACGGGGATGCTCCCACATCACCCTTGAAAGATAGAAGGCTATTGGCGGTCGCTTGTAAGCGGTTGTTAGTCATCGTAAGTGACTACTCCCCGCCGTGAACGGCGGAGCTTCTAGGGACAAGGCCCAGAGACTGTAGCCCCAGTCTCAAGATGTTTACGGCGGCGTTATGGTCGCGGTCGCGTGTCAACCCGCAGCAGGCACAGGCGTGCGTACGCTCCGCCAGCGTCTTCTGCTGGCGATG
>SXND01000167.1 GCA_005777235.1 Pseudomonadota bacterium | reverse complement strand
GCTGCGCACTCTCGCCGAACGCACCGTCGAAGCCCTCTGGAGCGCCATTGGTAAGATCTATGATGCGGTCACCCCATCCCATTGCAACAACTTCTTCTATAAAGCCGGATATGCAGTGCGTAAATTATGAAAATGCTCTAACATCTGCGCATGAGCTTCTGGCACACTCTTCCCCAACCGATATTTGGTCTGGCCCCCATGGATGGCGTGACCGATGCGGCGTTTCGTTGCATGGTCGCTCGCCATGGCAAGCCCGATGTCCAATATACTGAATTTGTCAACGTCGACGAGCTGTGCCGAGGTATTTCTGCCTCCTGGGGTCAAGTACGCTACGTCGAGGCGGAACGTCCGGTGCTGGCACAGATTTACGGCGCCAACCCGGAGACCTTTTATCAGGCCACGCAGATCATCTGTGCCCTCGGCTTTGATGGGGTAGATATTAACATGGGCTGCCCGGCGAAAAGTATTGCCGCTCGTGGGTGTGGCGCTGGCCTGATTAAGAACCCACCGCAGGCGCGGGCCATCATCCGGGCGGTGCAGGACGGGGTGCGTGACTGGGCCGCCGGGCAGGCGCTCATGCCCGATGGCCTGCATCCACACGCCCGTCGTCGGCTGGAACAGGCGCTGCAGGAAGCGCCGTCCGGCGCGCAATGCCCCCGCAGCGCCATTCCGGTGTCGGTCAAAACGCGCCTGGGCTATGATACCGTGGTCATCGAAGACTGGCTCACCTGTTTGCTGGACGAACACCCGGAGGTTATCACCGTGCACGGGCGCACCCTGAAACAAATGTACCGCGACCAGGCGGACTGGCAGGCCATTGGCCGCGCCGCGACGCTCGGGCGTGAGACGACGACGCTCATCCTGGGGAATGGCGACATCCAGACCATGCCTGAGGCGGTCGAGCGCGTGCGGGCGACGCAGGTACACGGCGTCCTCATTGGGCGCAGCGCCATGGGCAATCCGTGGTTGTTTCTGGCTAAGGAGTGGGCGCGCAGCCAGTGTGCCCTGGCGACAGAAGCGGGACCGCCGCCCGCGGTGTCGGCCTATGAACGCTTCTGCGTGGCGCTCGAACATGTGCGCTATTTTGAAGCCCTCAACGATGGCCGCCCGTTTGTCACCCTGCGCAAATATCTCGGGTGGTACTGCCGCGGCTTCCCCGGTGCGACGGAAGCGCGCGCCGCGCTGTTCAAAACCACGAATGCTGCCGAGGTGGCGGAAGTATTCGCCACGTACGGTCCAGAGCAGATCCCGCAGTCGAACTGAATCTCGACCAAACCGCTATGTCCAGATGAAAGGCCCATCATGATTACCCTGCCGACGTATTGCCACGATCCCTTCAGCTATCAGCGTCGTAAAACCCGCGTCGTGTCCATCGGCGATGTACCGCTCGGGGGCGATCACCCCATCCGGGTGCAGTCCATGACCATCAGCGACACCATGGACACTGAAGCGACCGTGGCCGAAACCATCCAGCTGGTGGAAGCGGGCTGTGAAATCGTCCGCATCACCGCGCCATCGCTCAACGAGGCGGAGAATCTGCGCCACATCAAAGCCGCATTACAGCGCCGTGGCATCCGGGTGCCGTTGGTGGCAGACATTCACTTCACGCCCAATGCGGCCCTGAAAGCGGCGGAATACGTTGAGAAAGTGCGCATCAACCCCGGCAACTATGTGGACAAGAAAAAGTTTGCGGAGCACGAATATAGTGACAGTGAGTATCAAGCCGAGCTAGAACGCATTGAGGAGCGTTTTAAGCCACTCGTGTTAAAACTTAAACAGTACGGCGTGGCCATGCGCATCGGCACCAATCATGGCTCGCTCTCCGACCGCATCATGAACCGCTTTGGCGACACCCCCGAGGGCATGGTCGAATCGGCCCTAGAGTTTGTGCGCATTTGCGAACGCTATGATTACCACGCCATCGTGCTGTCCATGAAAGCCTCCAATCCGCTGGTGATGATCCAAGCCTATCGCCTACTGGCGGCGCGTATGGCGGACGAAGGCATGGACTATCCGTTCCACCTGGGCGTCACCGAAGCCGGTGACGGCGAAGAAGGGCGCGTCAAATCGGCCATTGGTATCGGAGCGCTGCTGGAAGACGGCATTGGCGATACCATTCGGGTGTCGCTCACCGAAGACTCGGTGCACGAAATCCCGGCGGCCTATGCCATTGTCAAACCGTACAACGTGCGTCTGGCGGCGCCGCACACCGTCCCGTCCGTGCCGGTGCGGGTGAGTACGAGCACCACCCCAGCCCCGCAGGAGAGCCGCAATCCCTACGGCTATCGGCGGCGCGTGAGCACGGAAGTGCCGCTGGGCGATGTGGCCCTCGGCGGCACGCAGCCGGTGCGCGTGGAGCTGGCCCCGACGGTGCCACTACGCGATGTGGACGGCACGCTGGCGCAGATCCGTGCGCTCAGTACGCCCAGCACGCCCGGCGGGCCGGTGTGTGAAATCGTCCGGCTGCAGGCGATGTCGTTGGCCGATCTCGACGCCTTCAGCCAGCTCCGCCAAGGCCTGGCTGCGGCTGGTCTGGGGATGGCCCTGGCGCTGCAGCTGCCGCCAGCGCTGCTCCTCACGTTGCCGACGCTGCCCGAAGCAGCCAAATTCGTCACCACCCCTGACCCGACGCTGGCGGAAGAGGCCTGGCAGGGGCAGATCCGCCACAGCGCTGCTCTCGTGGCGCGCCATGGTGCGGTGTTGGAGTGGGCCCTGAGCCTGGAAGCCATCCCAGCCTGTGTACGTGCCACTGCAGGCGTGACGCTGGAAGGGCTGGCGCAGACGGCGAGTCGGGTGGTACGCCTGTCGGGCGCTGGCGTGGCACCGGGTCTGCTGATCGCCCTGGATGTGGCGGCGCCGGTGGCGGCGTATCGCTATGTGGCGGCGCATCTTGACACGCAGGGTTTGCCAGTACCGCTGCACCTCAAGACCCCGGCCTTGCAGGGACGCGAGGCGGCGCTGTTTCAGGCCTCCCTGTGGCTCGGCACGCTGTTGAATGATGGACTCGGCGATAGCCTACAGATTGACAGCGACATCTCGGCGGCACAGGCCATCAGCTTGAGCTACAACATCCTGCAAGCCGCCCGGCTGCGTATGTCGAAGACGGAATTTATCTCCTGCCCGTCTTGTGGCCGCACGCTGTTCAATCTGCAAACCACCACAGAGCGCATCAAGTCGCGCATGTCGCATCTCAAGGACGTCAAGCTGGCCATCATGGGCTGCATTGTCAATGGTCCGGGCGAAATGGCCGATGCAGACTTTGGCTATGTCGGCTCCGGGCCGGGGAAAATCAGTCTGTACGTTGGGAAGGAGTGCGTGGAGCGTAATATCCCGGAGGAGCATGCCGACGAACGGCTTATCCAGCTCATGCAGCTGCAAGGCCGTTGGGTGGAGCCAGCGTAGCAAGCGAGGGAGGCTATGAGCACACACACACACGCAACCATCGACGATTTGTACCGTGTAGAAGGCAAGGCTGAGCTGGTGCACGGGGAGATTGTACAGATGTCACCAACGGGGGGCATGCCGGGGCGTACTGCCGGCATCATCTATGCCCATCTGTTCCAA
Organism: Pseudomonadota bacterium; assembly: GCA_005777235.1. Lineage (GTDB taxonomy): Bacteria > Tectomicrobia > Entotheonellia > Entotheonellales > Entotheonellaceae > SXND01. The sequence goes on along the minus strand of SXND01000167.1, from coordinate 36,524 downwards.
TACGAGCGTCAGTATAAGTCTGGCTACGCCTTCCCGGATAATGTGGGTTTCAGGGTGCATCTCCCACATCGGGAGTCCTTCAGTCCAGACGCCGCTTGGTACGTTGGGGCAATCCACATGGGCTTTCCCGACGGTGCCCCCGTGTTTGCGGTGGAAGTCCGTAGTGAGTATGATTACGGCCCAGCGGCCGAGCGGGCGATGGCGGCCAAACGCGCCGATTACTTTGCCGCTGGCACATTGGTGGTGTGGGATGTGGACTTACTCAGTCCGCACATGATCAAAGCCTACAAAATGAGTGCTCCCGACCATTCCGTGATCTTCCGACCCGGAGAGATCGCCGATGCGGAACCGGCGGTGCCGGGATGGCACATGGCCGTGGATGAGCTGTGTGCGTGACCATGGGCTCGCGTGGAGCCGGTGGCATACAATAGGCACGTAACGTCATCAGAGAGGGAAGCAGCAATGGACATTGACCGACATCAAACGCACCGATCGTCCAGGATGCTCTGGAGCGTGCTTGCCGGCGGCGCGTGCCTCGCGGTCGCGGTGCTCCCAGTGCGCGCTGAGGACCGTCAGTCGGTGGCCCCCGTCCAGGCGGCGCCAGAAGCGGTCGCCCGGCCGACGTCGTCGCCAGCGCAGATCCCCAGCGGAGCAGCAGGGATGACCATCTACATTGATCCCAAGACGGGAGCGCTCCGCCAGGACCCCGCACCGGGTACGGTGCCGCTGCCACTCACCCCACAGCTCCAGAACGCCCTGAGTACGTCGCACGAAGGTCTGGTCCAAGTCCCGAGCACTGTGCCTGGCGGCGGTGTAGAAATCGATCTGCAGGGACGCTTCCAAAGCCCACTTATTGCCACGATTGATGCCGATGGGAAGCTCAGGATGCAGCATCTCCATGAGCTGCCGACGTCTGGCGACCCACACGAGACTGAGGCGGCGCCCCAAGGAGGACAGGACAAATGAGGTGGTCTCGCTCTCAACGGTGTCTTGTATACTGCATGTCTGTCCTGTGCGGAGCCGTGATGCTGGTTGCGTCGTTGGCGTATGCGGCCACCGTCGTCGTCGTCAATAATGACAGTGCCGGTGAGGGATTCAATGACGCCACCGCCGTCGCGCCGGTCGGGGGCAATACTGGTACGACCCTAGGGGCCCAACGGCTCCAGGCCTTCCAGCGTGCTGCCGACATCTGGGGTGGGCTGCTCTCCAGTACGGTGACGATCAGGGTGGGCGCCGCGTTTAACCCGTTGACCTGCACCGCGGGCTCCGCCGTGCTCGGTTCCGCGGGGACGACCGGCTTTCATCGTGACTTTACCGGGGCGCCTGTGGCCAGCACCTGGTATCCGCGCGCCCTGGCGAACGCCCTGAACGGTAGCGATCTGAGTGCGGCGGATGACATCACGGCCCAATTTAACAGCGCTATAGGCACCACATGCGCCTTTCCGAATACCTGGTACTACGGCCTGGACGGGAATCCCCCCGGGAGTCAAATCGACTTTGTCAGTGTTGTCCTGCATGAACTAGGACACGGGTTGGGTTTTGTCAGCGGTGTGACGCTGTCCACCGGCGCCAAGCTTGGAGGGTTCAACGACACGTATATGCGGAATTTGGAACATCACGGCGCTACTCCGGCAGACTATCCGAGCATGACCGATGCGCAACGTGTCACGGCGAGTACCAGCACTGGGAACCTCCACTGGGTGGGCGCCAAAGTGCAGGCCGCCAGTGGTAGCCTGACCGCTGGCACCGTCGGCACCCACGTCCGTATGTACGCGCCCAATCCACAGCAGCCTGGCTCCTCAGTCTCCCATTGGGACACCGCGCTCTCCCCCAACGAGCTTATGGAACCCTCCTACACCGGGGTGGATCAGACCCCAGGCCTGACCCTCCCGCTCATGGAGGATCTCGGCTGGACGTTATCCTCCACTCCTTCCCCCCAGACGCTCACCGTGACGAAAACGGGCACCGGCACCGGCACGGTGACCAGCAGCCCGGCCGGCATCACCTGTGGCGCCGACTGTAGCGAGGCCTACGCCTATGACACCGTGGTCGTCCTCACCGCCACACCAGCGGCCGGCTCGGTCTTTAGTGGCTGGAGCGGCCACGCCGATTGCCTCGATGGCGCCGTACGCCTCAATGCCGCCAAGACGTGTACCGCCACCTTTACCACGGTCCCACCACAGACCCTGACCGTGACCAAGGCTGGCACCGGCAGCGGCACGGTGAGCAGCGCCCCCGCCGGGATCACCTGTGGCGCCGACTGTACGGAGGCCTATGCCTACAACACGGTGGTCGTCCTCACGCCGACCCCAGCGGCGGGCTCGGTGTTTGGCGGGTGGAGTGGCCACGCCGATTGCAGTGATGGCGCCGTACGCCTCAATGCCGCCAAGACGTGTACCGCCACCTTTACCACGGCTCCGCCGCAGACGCTGACGGTGACCAAAGCCGGCACCGGCAGCGGCACGGTGAGCAGCGCCCCCGCCGGGATCACCTGTGGCGCCGACTGTACGGAGGCCTATGCCTACAACACGGTGGTGGTGCTCACCGCCACCCCGGCGGCGGGCTCGGCCTTTAGTGGCTGGAGTGGCCACGCCGATTGCAGTGATGGCGCCGTGCGCATGAATGCCGCCAAGACCTGCACCGCTACCTTTAGTCCCACCTTCCAGCTGTCCGAGGGTGACGGGCGCTAGCCGCTCCCTCGATTGCTGCCGGCGCCGGTTGGTCCGTCTTGTCGAGAGGTCCAGCCGGTGTCAAACGCTCCAGCCGCACCTGCTTGCACCAGGGGCCGCCCGGCTCTTGGTGCAAGCGCCATGGTCCTGTCGCCTTGCCCTGCACACGCTACCCTGCGGATCATCCTGCCAAGCATATCCTCTCAACTCACATACCTCTCGATAGTCAAGCCCGTGGTTCTCGCCATCTCCTGGGACGGCAGCAGCGCACGCTCTTGACGCAGACCAGCAATGCTCATTTTGCCATCGCGATGGCTGTTGCGTCAGCGGAGACCTCGCGGGCATGGCCCGCTCCTCCAGGAAAGCGGGCGTCTCAAGCCTCCCTGGAGGAGCGGGCCATGCCCGCGAAGGGGTGCGCATCGCGCGGGCTTGTGCACAATGAGCATTGCTGGACGCAGACGGCCTCGCTTGACAGCCCCGGAGAAACACGTTACAACGCGCCTGGATGCTGGATGCCACCTGTGCGTTTCGTCAGTCCTGCACCAGGGTATGGCCCTTGTCCGGGAGGGCCGAGCTGTGTATACAACAGACGTCGAGGGTGTTTACAGAGGCCTCCCACACACCGGGAGTGCAGGAGATGAGGGGATCATGGTCACGTATGCCGATGTGGTGGCCAAGCTGTTGGCCGATGCACAGATTGAATATATTTTCGGGATGCCGGGGTCGCGTGCGTCTGTGGAGCTTATTGAAGCGGCGCGTAAACAAGGTATTGCGTACGTCTTGAGCAACAACGAAGCGGCGGCAGCGGTGATGGCCGCCACGTACGGCGTGTTGCAACAGCGTCCCGGCGTGTGCTCTGTCGGCGTAGGACCAGGAGCCACCAATGTCATCAATGGCGTAGCGCACGCTTTACTGGAACGGGCGCCCATGCTGATGTTCACCGATCGCTATCCCGATGAGCTGTACCGCCATTTGCCGCGCCAACGTGTCGACCAGGAACAACTCTTCCGTCCAGTAACCAAAGGCAGCTTCCCTATCGCGGACGACAGTGCGGCCCGCTCCGTACAACGCGCCTTACAGCTCGCCATGGAGGGACGCCCCGGGCCGGTGCATCTCAATCTTCCGGATGACGTCATGCAGCACGAGGCTGTAGGACTGCCGGAGCCTTTTCCGATGCAGCAATGGCATGGCGCCGTCAGTGCGGAGCATCCGGCAGTCCAGAGCTTGGCCGCGGCGATGAACGCTGCGGCACGGCCCATCGTCATCGCCGGTTTGGGCGTGAACCGCAATGGCTGTGAAGCGCAGCTGCAAGCGCTGGCGGAACAGGCCCACCTACCCATCCTCTGCGCCGTGTCGGCCAAAGGCTCGCTGGCCGATGACCATCCCTGGTGCGGTGGGACGTTCATGGGATCGGAGCCGAACCATGGCTTGCTTGCCGAGAGTGATCTCATTGTCACGATTGGTCTGGATGTCGTCGAACTGTTTGAGCCCGGCCTCTGGCCCTATCATCAGCGCGTCCTCAACATTGACAGCGTGCCGCATCAAGACGGGCTGTTCCATCCGTCGCAGGAATTGGTGGGTGACATTGGTGAGGCGCTGCAGGCACTGACGCCGTTACTCACGCCGCACAGTGGCTGGCGTCCAGCCGACCTGGCGGCGTTTCGCCAGCGTCAACAACCGCCGGTGACGCCGAGCGGGGCGCGCTTGTCCCCGGCCGCAGCGCTGCGGATCATGCGGCAGATCTTGCCACGTGACACCATCCTCACTGCGGATGCTGGACAGCACAAAGTCTATGCCAGCCGCCTGTGGGAGTGTTATCAGCCGCTGGATTATCTCACCTCGTCGGGTCTGGGCACCATGGGTGTGGCTATTCCCATCGCCATTGCCACCAAGCTCGTGCGCCGTGCGCGCCCGGTGGTGGCTCTCACGGGGGATGGTGGATTTTTGATGCGTGTCTCGGAATTGGAAACGGCCCGCCGGGCCAATACGCCTATCATCATTGTCATTTTTAACGACGGCTATCTCAATCTCATCAAGATCAAACAGGAACGCCAGGGCTATGCCGTGTTAGGCTCACAGTTTGCTCCGGTAGATTTTGCCCAGGTGGCGACGGGCTTTGGGTTCCGCGCCGTGCGGGCAGACACGGAGACGGTCTTGCAGGAGGCCTTACAGCAGGCCGTGGCCTCGGGTGAGCCCTGGGTGATCGATGCGATCGTGGATCCTGAGGGCTATGTGTGATTATTCCCCATGGCTAAAGCCAGGGGCTTCTAGGGAAAACCAAGAGACTGTAATCCCCGTCTCTTGATGTTGAAGGCGGCGTTATGGTCTCGGTCGAGCGTCAATCCACAGCACACACAGCGGTGGACCCGTTCTGCCAGTGTTTTCTTCTGGCGATGCCCACACCCAGAACAGTCCTGACTTGTGTACGCGGGGTTGACTGCGACAAACGCTCGACCGGCCCATGCTGCCTTGTACGAGAGAAATGTCGCGAACTGGGACCACGCCGCCTCGTGGATGCTTTTGGCGAGACAATGATTATGGACCATCCAATGCACCGACAAGTCTTCCACGGCAATCACATCGAAGCGATTAACGAGACGGCGGCTCTCCTGATGCGTAAAGTTGGTACGTCTGTTGCTAATCCGTTCATAGACGCGGGCGACAACCTTGCGGCGTTTTCTGCGTTCAGGTGTGCCCCTCGTGGCAGCCGACAGCTTGCGTTGCGTGCGCTTCAAGTCCTTTTCATCGGTACGCAAGAACTTGGGACAGGCGGTGCTCTCACCAGTGGAAAGGGTGGCGAAGCTGATCAGCCCTACGTCAATCCCTACGGTTTCGCCCGTGACTGGCAACGGATGGGCTTCCACGTCACAGATAATTGTCACGTACCACTTGCCCGTAGACGAACGCCGGATAGTGCAGGTCTTCGGTGTGCCTTCCAGCGGGCGATGCTGTACAACCCGCAGTGCTCCCACCTTCGACAGCTTGGGCACCCCATCAACCAATTTACAGCCGTTTCCGTACTGCGGAAAGGTCATCGAATCGTACCGCCCATGCCCACGAAAACGCGGATAGCCTGGCTTGCCATCTCTCGCTTTGCCCCGACGAAAATACGCCTTGAAGGCCAGGTCAATCCGCATCGCCACGTCTTGCAAGACGTGCGAATGCACGGTGCTCAGTTCGGGGCAATACGCCTTGAGCTGTGGCAAGGTCGCCTTCTGGCCGTCGTAGGTCAACGACTCCTGCCGTTCCTCCCATCCACGTTGCCGTTCCGCAAGAAAGTGGTTGTACAGACACCGACATTCCTCAAGCTGGCTTTGCAGGAGGTGCGCTTGCTTTTTCGTGGGCTTGAGTCGGTATTCCATCGCTTTAAGCATATTGTATATTATAGCCCAAAACCAAGAATGGAAAAAGATCTTTCAGAATCAATAGAGGGTGCTTGCAGGCTCCTTCTTATATCCCCATGGCTAAAGCCAGGGGGTTGACGAAGGATCAGCTAACGTGAGCATAGCGGCAGGGTGCGGCGGAGTGCTGTCGCCATGGAGGGCATCAGGATGCGTCTTGGTATTGTGGGGTTGGGGGTGATCGGGCAAGCGTTGGCCAGGGCCATTGACCGGGGGGACGTGGCGGCGCAGTTGACGGCGGTGCACAACCGCTCGCCGGAGAAAGCGCAGGCTTTTGTGCAGACGTTGCAGCATCGGCCAGCTGTGGTGGATGTGCCCTGCCTGCTTGAGCGCTGTGATGTGGTGATTGAAGCCGCGACCCAAGCGGCGTTGGCCGATCTCGCCCCGCGTACGTTGACCGCAGGGAAAGACTTGATGATTTTGAGTGTGGGAGCCTTGCTGGATCACCCAGAGTGGCCAGAACTCGCGGCGCGCCACCAGTGCCGGATTTACGTCCCCTCTGGCGCGATTGTGGGCCTTGATGGGTTAAAAGGCGCCTGTGTCGGACGGGTGCACTCCGTGACGATTACCACCCGGAAACCCCCGCAGGGACTCGCGGGGGCGCCGTATGTGGAAGCACACGGCATCGATGTCTATGCCATGGCCACGGAGACGGTGATTTTTGAGGGGACGGCGCGCCAGGCCTGTCAGGGGTTCCCCGCGAATGTGAATGTCGCGGCGGCCCTGAGCCTGGCGGGTATTGGCCCTGACCACACGCGCATGCGTATACTGGTCGCGCCTGGCGGTACCCGCAATGTGCATGACGTGGAGGTCGAAGGCGAATTCGGCCGTTTCACCACGCACATTGAAAACATCCCTACCGACAATCCCCGGACCGGCAAGTTGGCGTCTCTCTCCGCTATTGCCATGCTGCAACATATCGTTGCCCCGTTACAATGCGGCACCTGAGGTGGACGCTTCCCCTCATGGGGTGGCTTTGCGTGTCCGACTGACGGCTTTGGTGGTCCCGCTCTCGACAGCTTTCTGACGCTGCGCCTTAATATAGGTGGGCGCTTTTTCCCACGGGCGACTCTCTTGCACAATTTTTTTACGTGTTGCCGTGGTGTCTTTGGCAGATAAAGGCTGTTGGCGTGGAATACCAAAGCGGATGCGATACGATGGGGCATCAAGCCCATGTTCTTTCAAATGTCGGATGGATAACTGCTTGAAGACCGCGCCACAGATCAGGCACTCAATCGAATGTTTCTTGATACTTTTCTTCCAGTGTGATGGCGCCACATGTTCCGTATGCTCTCCAAGCAGCCCATCGTCTCCACTCGCCCGTGCCAGGGTCACACCGCTATCTCGCATATCTTCTCTGTCACGCAGAGCAGACAAATTGGTATAGGTTTTCTGTAAAGCTTGATGCATCTCATCGAGCGGTAAAGCCCCAGCCTGAATCTGCGCCATCACCAGATCTTTGGCCATCTCAAGAATCGTTTGTGACATCATGTTTACCTTATAAAGACATCTCTTGAGCAACAAAATCTCTGCAAAGTATTGCGCAGATATTAGAGGCTACCTCGCGACAAAAGTCAAGGCACTCTATCTTCTTGCCCAGGCTGCGAGCGTCTTGCTTGGCGTTGCTCCTGACGTTGGGCTGCCACCGTCCGTACACCAAAAGAAAATGCCGGAACTTTGTGCAGCAGTGTGGCGCAGTGCGCGCGACTCACAAACAGGATTTCGGCATCGGCAGATGCCACCTGGACGGTCGCCGTACGCTTCTGCGCTTCCAGCAGCCCCAATTCGCCAAACACGTCCGCCTCGGTTAACTCGCCGATGGTTTTCCCCCCTGCCATGACATGTAAGTGTCCAGAGAGCAGAATATAGAGGCCATCGGCTTCCTCCCCCTCGACCACCACGGCTTCCCACCGCTGATAGCGTTTGATCTCGCTAAACACCGCGAAGGCCGAGAGCTGCCCAGACGTCATCTCCTCAATGACACTGGGGCGGCGCATCACATCCTGCAGGGATTTCTGACGGGCCCGTAGCCGGACTCCTTGCAATTTTGGCACCATCTCGCGAATTTTCCCAATGCGTGGTTGAATGACGGGGTACTGTTCGATCAACCAACGATAGGTCTCCTCGTGAAATTCCAGCACCTGGGTGGCCCGCCGAGCCACCACGTCCGAAATGCGGTACCCGCGCTGGTGGCTAATCCCCCATTCCCCAAAGCTATCGCCTTTGAACAGTCGAGACACCACACGGCCAGTGTCGTAGACGTCTACCTGGCCATCGGCCACCACATAAAACGTTAATGGCTCTGGATACTGCTTCTGCCCGGCATGAATGATGATCTCCCCCGGCTCGAATAGACGTGGGGTACAACGCTGCTGTAATGCATCCAACAGCGCCAAGGGGGCATCATACAGATAGCTCACCAATCCCAGGGTGTAGAGGAGGGTCTGGTTACGCGATTGCGGGGTTGAGGGCACCAAGACCGTGGTGGCAAACAGCACGGGCTTCGGAGGGGTGAAGTCCGCCGGGACATCCTTATCGGCCACATGGACAAGAAACGTGCGCGTGCGCATCGCTTCCGAAAGGGTCGTCAGCATGTTCTTGTCCGTATGAATCGGTGGGATGCCGGCCTCGTGATACAGTAAATCCACCGTCGGGGTACCATTTTCGTCCCAAAAGAAATACATAAGATCGCGGTACTGTTCTGGCGTCAACAGCTGGGTGGCGCGCATGTGCTGCAACATGTCTGGGTCATATTGCGTATCCCCCGCGTAGCCGAACGTTTTTCCGTCAACGGTGATGCGCAAGCCATTGGTGGGAATGGTGTGTAGGTTCCAACGTGTCTGGAGGCTGACCTGTTCGCCCACAATATCGAACGACACCGACTGGTTGGGATTCACCGCGACATGTTCGACGAGACGCGCCTGCAGGAAATCCTGGCCCGTCACCAGTTTGGCTTTCTCGACAAACAGACGAAACACCACGTCCGTGGCAATAATCGTGGTGCGATGCCCACTTAAGAGTTTGCTAATCAGCCCACCGTCATGATCCGAGTGCACATGCGTGAGGAACACATACGGGATATCGGCTAAGGACACCCCCATGGCTTCGACGTATTCCAAGGCTTCCGGCGAGGGATCGACGAGAATCCCTACGCCATGCACCCAGATGATAAACGAGGTGAGATCACCCGCTGGGTCAAATCCGTGACTGGTGCCCAGGGGTGTTACCCCAAACCGTGGCCGGTCCGTGGCAAAGCGAATGGCGCGGTAATATGCTTCCGGGATCTCCTGCTGCCGTTTGACAGGCCGATAGGTCTCAAGGTGCTTGCTGGTCTTTCTGCCGTTTGATTGCACAATGGCGACCTCAAACGCCCCAGACGTCGACGGGCTGATCTGGACGCTATAGGGGCCCCATGGCCCCGACGTGGACGCTGTGCCTGACGAGGATGTGGTGATGAGGAGCGGCCGCGCCGCGTCATCCAGTAGCACGAAATCCACGTAGGAATCGAGGTCGAGAATCGTCCCTGTCCCAGGGGTACAACAATCGCGCCGCACACCATATTTCTCGTACAGCATCATAAACAGGGCATACGTGGCGCGGTCGGGCACATGATAGCGTTCATAGAGATCTTCAAAGGACGGTTGCGCCGGCATCCGAGGATCAAACAAGCCAAAAATGGTCAGCCGGAGGAGCTGCTCGAGCACCGCCTTTTGGTGCGCGGTACCCGCGATGCGCGTCCGCGTGCCATAGCGCACAAAAAAATTCAGGTAGACGAGAAATTCGACATCCGCGTAGTTCGTCCGGCTTTCAAACAGATGCTTCGGGAGAATGAACAGGTATTCGCCCTCCACGCCTTCGCGTAGGAGGTTCTTGGTGGTCTGTGACAAGCTCCCAAGCTCAACTCGCAGGCCGCCATCTGGACTAAAAAGTATCGAAGGATCGAGAATTTGCACCCGGCGACGCGCCTCGCGGAACACTTGCTGCGTAGCGAGCGCCTCGGGCGCGTCCGCATTCAGCAGGGCTAACACACGGTCGTGCTGCAGACCACGGAGCGCCAAGACCGCGTAGCGGCGCAGGAGGGCTTGTTGCGCTGGTGCGAGGTCGTAGAATACCTCGTGCATCAAGACGATCTTGCCGTGATCGTAGCTATTGACCACAAGGCCAATCGGACACTCTCCTCCAGGAAGCAGCAACGCTTGCTGCCAGGGGTGTTGGACACCTTTGTCCGGGGTCATTATCCACAGCGGGCAGTCGCCCTGCACATCCACCTCGCGTTGCTGCAACCCGAGGGCATGGAGAATCACATCCTTATATTTCGTACGGCGCTGCATTTCCTCGAACACCGCCTGCCGGAGGACGACATCAGGGTGGGTCAAGGCCAGCATGTCGAGCACCAGTGGCCCTATAGAGCCACTGATGGGCCCAGGATTGAGCCACACGCCGTGTGGGACTGCGGTAGCCCGTCTTGGTTTCGTCTGCATCGCAACGCTCCCTTCCCCCTCACCCTCACACCAGCGCCAGCACCCCAGCAAGGCCCAATGCCACGGCCCAAAGCACATCGATGTTGATCCAGGCATGGCGTAGAAACGCCACACCCCATTTTTCATAGACCACCAACGCCACCGCGCTCGTCACCAGCAACAGGCTCAACGTATGCACGCCCAGCGCCGCCAAGACAAGCCCAGGCGAGAGCGCGCCAGACTGCGGCCAGAGGGTGAGGAGCAGTTGGGCATGGGTCGCCTCAGCGGTGGGCCACCGCAGCAGCAGCGGCACCAGCATCAACCCGGCCCCATGGGCGGAGGCCATCAGGAACGACCACAGCACCAGATCGCTAAACCCCACGCGCATCCCTACCCAACGCGGGTGGCGGGCCCGTACGACGCGCAGCAGCCCAAAGCCGCCCAGCACCACAGCGCTGAGCAAGCGCAGACTGCGCTCGCTCAGCACGGTCTGCAGCAGGCTCAACGCCAGGATCACGACACCAATCGCCGCCGCGTGCCCCAGGGCAATAGGCAGCAGGGCCCGCCGCACGGCGCGCTGACTCTTCTCCTGTAGGCCCAGCGCCACGGCAAAGAGCCAGCCCATACCTGGATTGATGCCGTGGAAAGCCCCCAGTCCTACGAGGACACACCAGGGCCAGAGGGTCTTCATGGATAGCAGAAGGAGTCCGACGAACTATCCCCACCCTGGAGCCGCACTTGATGCGCCCGCATCTCCCCAAAGTCGACGAAAAAGTTGGGATCAAAAGCCATGCCGCCTCCTGGCTGGACCTCCACACGCACCATCCAACCCTGCATGCCTGGATAGAATTGGTCATCCCAACTACTGTACAGCGAGTTGGTGACTACTCCCCACGGCTAAAGCCGGGGGTTTCTAGGGGCAAGCCCCAGAGACGCTAGCCCGCGTCTCAAAATGTTGATCGCCGCGTTCTGATCGCGGTCCATGATCAATTGACAAGTGGGGCACTGATGCACACGTTGACTGAGCGTTTTCGGCACACGTTGACCACATCGAGAGCAATCTTGCGAGGTATAGCGCGGGTCCACGTGTGCCACACGACGACCGGCACATGCTGCCTTGTCTGTCGTGATCCGCACAAATTGTCCCCAGGCCACATCCGCGATGGATTTTGCCAGGGAATGGTTCTGCATCATGTGGGCAATCTGCAACGCTTCAAAGGCCAGGACGCCGTAGGTATTGACCAGGCGCCTAGCGCTCTGGTGACAGAAGTCGTAGCGTCGGTTGGTGATCCGCTCATGGATATGGGCCACCGCCGTGCGGCACTTCCTGCGGGCTGGTGTGCCCTTCTCGGCCTTGGAAAGGCGGCGTTGGGCTTTGGCAAGCGCCTTTGCATCGGTACGGAAAAAACGCGGGTTGGCGAGATGTTCTCCCGTGCTCAACGTCGCAAAATGGCTCAAGCCGACATCGACACCTACGGCAAGGGTAGACAGGTCCAACGTGAGCGGCTCACACTCTACTGAGAAGCAGACGTACCACTTGTGTGTCGGTGTGCGGCGCACCGTGACGGTTTTGATGGTGCCTTCGATGGGACGGTGCAAGACCATGCGTATGCTGCCGATTTTGGAGAGGGATACCAGGGAGTCCTGCACACGGAAGCCCGATTGCTTAAAGGTGAACGAGTCATAGAATCCTAGTCCACAGAAGCGTGAAAAGCCCGGGGTCTCCCCAGCCTTCACACGACGAAAGAACGCCTTGTATGCCAGGTCCACGCGCTCTTGGGCGTTTTGCAAAACCTGGGAGTGCACAGCGGCCAATGCCGGACGTTCCTGCTTCCACTGGGTCAACATAGCGTTCGTCTCGTAGAGCGAGAGAGTGTCTTGCCGTTGTTCCCATGCCTCTTTACGGTGGGCAAGCGTCTGGTTATAGACCTGGCGGCACGTGTCCAGGGTCTCATCAAGAAGGTGCTGTTGGTGTGTAGTTGGGTACATTCTGTGCTTCATAGTTTTACACATGAGCAAAAGAATAGCATAATTGCTTAAAGATGTACAGTTGAAATGAGAGTATCTCTGGGAAAATCTGTTGCCCTTGTAGGGCAACGCGCCTTCTATCCCCATGGCTAAAGCGAGGGGCTTTACGGCGCGATCTGGTGTAAGGAGGGCAGGCTGGGCGTAAAAAAGTACTCACCGCCCTTCAGACGCACAAAGTCGTAAAAATTGACGGGGCGTTGCTGGGTGTGTCCCGCCGCGTTGGGCCAGCGATGCCACCCGACGCCCTGGCTCCCAGGCTGTCCAATGAGCGGGTCAATCCCAGGGGCTTGTTTGCTGGGGAAGGCAGGATTATTGGCCAACGCCGCCTGTAAGAACTCAAACTGCGGCGCAATAGCGCGTTGATAGCACATGAACAACAGGCCAACGCCGTCGGTGGGCAGTGCGCTCAGACTGGCGGCCTCGTGGGACTCCGCGCTCCGTGTGCCGTACGTAATCCCGCGCCGTACAATAGTAGGGATGCCAGGCTGGCGCGGATTGATCTTGCGGATGTGCGCCTGCCATGGACAACGCTGGCCATCGGGGTCGTCAGCATAGGTGAAACTGTTAGTGCGCCGCCCATCCGTATCTTGCAGGACAATGGGCGTGCCGTCTTCAAAACGCCCTACCACCAGGGCTCCGGCCCGTTCAGTCGCCTCGCCCGTGAGCTGCAGGACGCGGGCGAGGCGCTGTTCCATGGCCTTGAAGGCGCGCACCCGTTGCTCAAGTTTGCGGAACACGAAGTAACTGCCGCAGGCACCCTCCTGCCGTGCGTACGGATCGGGCACCAGCGCGATCTGCGGTCCCGCGCCGGGATTCCAGATGTCCAGATGCTCCCCACGCCGCTTGAGACGCGCCAGGTCGCTCTGGAAGAACAGCGGCTGGCTCAGACCATCAGCATAGCCAAAATGTTCCACCCGGTCGCCGTGGGCGTTGCGCATGGCCTGGCCATGTTCAATGGCGCAAACGGTGGTATGGAGCTGGAGGGACGCACACCAGAGGTCGGTGTCATGTTGAAGGGCCACTGGATCATCCGCAGCCAACAGGAGCATGGCGTGGATGTCCTGCTGATACCCCGGCTCCCAGGTCTGCGGCAACGGGTCGTTGAGGCGATGCCGGGCTGCCTTCATGCCAGCGCGAAAGGCGGGGTCATGCAGGCCGGGGTTGCGTCGTGGGAACGCCGAGTCGAGATAGGCATAACCATGGGCGGAGAGGAAAAAGGCGCGGAATAGCCCACGGGACTGGCGTGTCTCCTCCAGTTGCTGCTGCGCCGTGGTGAGCTGCGCTGCCAGGGTGCGCAGCCACTGCGTCACCGCGGCCCGCCGGTCTGGCTGGAAGTGCAGCAACAGGTGCGCCGCGTAGAAGCGTCCATGCCCCCGGAGGATGTTGCCCTGCAAGGCGCTGAGTGGTTGGCGTGGATCGCGCTGTAGCGTCTCCAGGGTCCAGTCATCTATGGGGCGTGCCAGGGTGTGCAGTGTCAGCATAGGGGCGCCTCCGGCGTACGCGCCTGCCCACCATGTCGGCAGGGAGAGGGCCGCCATCTATACAACCAGCGAGGCAGGCGGCAAGCGCTCGGGGGACGCCAGACATAGGGGCAACGCGTATCGCGACAGGGTGTATCGTGCATAAAACATATTGTATCCGTCTCGGGGGTGAATGCCAAGCCTGAGCGGTATTCCACCCTGGCAATTGTGGACAGGTTTGCTATCCTGGCTTGAGACGAGGTCCATTGGCAAGCACGGAGGAGGGCGGGAGTATGACGCAGGTGGCAATTCTCGACGACTACCAGGGTGTAGCCCTGCAGATGGCGGACTGGAGCCGGTTGCCGGCCGACTGCCAGGTGGAGGTGTTCCACGATCATCTGAGCGCGCCAGAGGCGCTGGTGGAGCGCTTATGTGCGTACGAGATCATCACCTGTATGCGGGAGCGTACGCCGTTTCCGCGCGCGCTGCTCACACGCTTGCCGGGCCTGCGCTTGTTGGTGACGACTGCCATGCGCAACGCCGCCATTGACCTCCAGGCCGCCACCGAGCTGGGCATTGTGGTGTGCGGCACGGGCAGTGGTCCCACCGCGCCACCGGCAGAGTTGACGTGGGGCTTGATCCTGGGCTTGATCCGCCATATTCCCCAGGAAGACGCCGCCGTGCGCGCCGGACGCTGGGGCGTGCATCTGGGCATGAGCCTGGAGGGTAAGGTGCTCGGAGTGCTGGGCCTGGGGCGCCTCGGGGGCCTCGTCGCCAAGGCGGGCCTGGCTTTTGGGATGTCGGTCATTGCCTGGAGCCAGAACATGACCGCCACCCTGGCCGCGGCCCACGGGGCGACGCTTGTCAGCAAGGATACGCTGTTCACACGTGCCGACATTGTATCGGTGCACGTGCAACTGAGCGCCCGGACGCGCGGGCTGGTGGACGCCCACGCATTGGGGTTGATGAAGCCCACGGCTTACCTCATCAATACCGCCCGCGGCCCGATTGTGGACGAAGCCGCGCTCGTTGCGGCCCTGCGTACGCGTCGCATTGCCGGCGCTGGTCTTGATGTTTTTGACGAGGAACCGTTGCCGCCGGGGCACCCGCTCTTGGCGCTCGACAATACGTTGCTGGTGCCGCATATTGGCTATGTAACGGAGGAGCAGTACCGCGTGCGTTATCAGGACACCGTAGAAAACGTCGTGGCCTATCTCCAGGGGACGCCGCTGCGGATCTTAAATCCCGAAGTCCTGGTCAGCGCTCGTCGGCGCTAACCGGCCACCGCGCCCCTCCAGCCCTCGGGCGGGCCAGCCCCGCGCCGTCAGACCGTGCTGCGTGGTCGCCGTAGCAAGACCGTAGACATCCACGCGCACTGTACCGTGCCCGCCCCCATAGGACTTATGAGTCCAAGGATCGGACCAGCGATTCTGCGCCTCGGTCCCGAGCGTGTGCCCCAGATGGACGCCCAGGGTATTGATGTTGCGGCCCTCAGTATCAACCCCTTCTCGTACACCGCCGAACGCGACCTCGCCAGTCAGATCATCGCCGTCTCGACTTCAGACCATCGGGATGGCACAGGCACAGTGCGGCCTGCTGCCGCCGGCAGGACTGGGGAGCTGGGCCGGGATCGTGCTGTGTCATGCGGACGCCCTGGTTTCACCCCGCAGAGCCCGGCGGATGCCATGGCCAGTGGCACAATGACCGGGTAACGCTGATCCAGCAGACGTGCTGGAATACGGTAGCGACACGCAGCGTTGACACGCTCGGCGCACCTCTGTACTATGTGCACAGTACACTTCTATGACCATGTCAGAGAGCGGAAAGCCCTCCGTGTTCGCGGTGGGCAGAGACCTGGGGCGCACGGAGAGTGGCAGGAGAGTCGTCTTTATGAGCAATGTCATCGACTGGTCAGCACGCTTTGCTGAGATGTTTAACTTCGTCGGTATGACGGAGGAAGATCGGCAGTTGATCAAGACCAGTGCCCCGTTGGTACTGGCTCGGCTTGGGGCCTTTAACGACCAGATCTATGACCGACTCTTAGAGTATCCGCAGGCACGGCAATTCTTTGTGACCGCCGATGATCGACCAGATGGTCCGCGCATTGAAGCCAATAAACAGACGATGATTAGCTGGATGCGTGCCACGATGGCTGCCCCGTTAAACGATGGCTTTATCCGGTACCTGGCTGCCATTAGTCAGATGCACCACAACACGCCCCTGCACCGCCCAGGGCTGCCCTCCGTGCCGCCGCGTTTTATTATGGGCGTGTTATCGTTCTATCAAACGGGCTTAGCTGAGCTGTTCGAGGAAAAGATGAGCGATATGGCCCTCGCCTGGCGCACCAGTAAAGCCTGGAATAAATGGCTGATGTTGCAAGTGGAACCCCTCCTGGCGAGTTATATGCGCGATGAGAAAGACGAGTAGGGCTGACCGCAGCTCTGGTGGATGATTCCCCTGTAGCGATGAGGACAAGACCATGCAAGCTGAACCGATCGACAATGTCAATGTTGTGGCACAAGATGTGCTCATGACGCCAGCGGAAATCAAACGTCGCCTGCCGATTACCCCCAAAGCCGAGGCATTTGTCCGGCAGAGTCGGCATACGTTGCAGCGCATTATTGACCGCGAAGACCCGCGCTTGTTCGTGGTCGTAGGTCCGTGCTCGATTCACGACCTCAAGGCGGCGCGGGACTATGCGCAACGTCTGAAACAGCTCGCGGAGCAGGTCTCCGACACGCTGTTTATCATCATGCGGGTGTATTTTGAAAAACCCCGTACCTCCGTCGGCTGGAAGGGCTTCGTCAACGATCCCTACATGGATGACTCCTTCCGCATCGAAGACGGCCTGCAAATGGCGCGTGGCCTGTTGCTCGAATTGGCGGAAATGGGCCTCCCGGCTGGCACGGAAGCACTCGATCCGATTAGCCCGCAGTACCTGTCCGACCTGATTACCTGGTATGCCATTGGCGCCCGCACCACGGAATCGCAAACGCACCGTGAGATGGCCAGCGGACTCTCCGCACCCGTCGGCTTCAAAAATAATACGGATGGCAGTTTAGACGTGGCGATAAACGCCATGCTCGCCGCCTGTCGGCCGCACAATTTCCTGGGCATCAATGCCGACGGCCAGTGTGCCGTCATCCGCACCAAGGGCAACCGCTACGGCCATGTGGTGCTGCGTGGTGGTGGTGGCAAGCCGAATTATGATTCCGTCACGGTCACGCTGTGCGAGCAAGCCTTAGCGGCAAAGAAACTGTCAACGAATCTGGTGGTGGATTGCAGCCATGCCAATTCTGATAAAAACCCGGCCTTGCAGCCGCTGGTCCTGCACGATTGTGTGAATCAGATCCGCGAAGGCAATCAGTCACTCATCGGTTTCATGCTGGAGAGTCACATTAACTTCGGTAGTCAGTCCATCCCGAAAGATCTGTCACAACTGCAATACGGTGTGTCGGTGACGGATGGCTGTATTGATTGGGTGACCACGGAAAAGAGCTTCCTGGAAGCCAGCGAGAAACTGCGCGATGTGCTGCCCACACGACTCCTGTAATCAAAACCCACTCGTGTTGTGGGGGCGACCCGCTGGTTGCCCCTAACCGGGTGAGGCGATGAGACGTATCGCCCAGCCGCGATGGCGGGCAGACGATACGTCGGACGCCAAGACAACCGGGGGGTGGGCACGATGGTGCTTGTGACCCCTGCGCCAGTCCCCCGGTATCCAGTCCAAAGGCTCGGTCGCCCCGAATGTCCGTCGCCAGTTGGTTGCCCAGCCTGGCCATATGGCGGGTGCTATTCCACCGGAGCGCTTCCGCCAAGATGGCCGCATATGGCTTAGCGCATTTTCCCAGAGGCTCTCTCTCGGCCCGTCTGCGTTGTCGGGGAGAGACGCTTAACTGCCGCCGACAAAACCGCACTGCCGCCAGACTTCATACAACAGAATCGACACCGCGTTCGCCAGATTCAGACTGCGACTCACCGGCTGCATCGGAATCCGTACGATCTGCTCCGGGCGTAAGCTGTGCAGGACATCTGGGGGCAAGCCACGACTTTCCGGGCCAAACAACAGGGCATCACCCTCGCGATACTGGACGTCGTGGTAGGCGCATGTTCCCTTGGTACTAAGGGCGAACAGGCGTGGCGAGCCGAGGGCTGCGCAACACACCTGCAAGGAAGGATAGTGCTGCACCGGCACCCATTCGTAGTAATCGAGCCCAGCACGCCGCAGCTTGGCGTGGTCCCACGCAAAGCCCAGCGGGTGGATGAGGTGCAGCGTGGCCCCCGTGTTGGCGCAGAGCCGAATGATATTCCCCGTGTTATGAGGGATTTCCGGTTCGTATAACACAATGTGTAAGCGCATAACTCCTTGGATTGGAGAAAAGGGATGATGCCGCACTTGGTCAAGCGCGGCTCTGAGCGCCTCTCCCAGTTGGGGCGACCGGCTCGTCACCCCAACAACACGGACGGACGCCTCCAGCGTGCAGCGGGCCTTGGGATGGCCTCGCGACCCTTAGTCGGCCAGCGGCACCGCCAGCGACACGCGGGGCTGCTCGCCAATGCCACGCGTGATGTGGCCTTTGCCCGTCAGATCTTCCGCCACCAACACATCCCCAGCATTGAACACGCACTTGCTGCCATCCCCGATTTCCACTTCCATTTGCCCGGCCATCATTACCACATACTGACGGCGCGGGGCATTGTGGAAATCCATCGTTGACGTGGCTGGCCCTTGATTGAGCCGCACCGGCCCGCTGCCCACTTTGGCCGACAACGTGGCAAACGCGTCAAGCGCCACATCCTGAAAATGGGTCTGCTGGTCATCACCGGTGTAAATACGCACGACCTTCATGTTGTGTCTCCTCGCTGTACAACCAACTGTCGTCCTATGCCGTGTCCTGTGCGGCAGGCTAGCACAAGCGGCACGCCAAGACAACCGGCGTCTTCCTGCTTTACCACCCAGGCCTTTCATGTTCTACTATTATCCCGTAACGCAAGACCCCGGCAGGGCCGCAGAAGGAGCACCGTGGTGGCGGATCAGGCAGTAGCAACAACTCCGACACCGGGTGCCCCAGCGCCACCTACGTCTACGTCGTGGTTCTCGCCAGAGCGTCCGTCCTACAAATGGTGGGTGACCCTGGCCCTGATGTTGGGAATCCTCACCCAGGGACTCAACTTCGGGACGGTCAACGTCGCTTTGCCCAGTATGATGACCTCGATGCAGGCCGAGGTCGATACCATCCAGTGGGTCATCACCTCCTTCATGATTACCCGTACCGTGGTCATGCCCATGGTGGGCTGAGTGGCGGCGGTGCTCGGGCCACGCACGTTTTATCTGGTCGGACTGCTCATCTACATCCTCGGCTCCCTGCTCTGCGGCCTCGCCTGGAGCATTCCGTCTCTCGTGGTGTTCCGGGCCATCCAGGCCCTCGGGGCCGGGCCACTGTTTCCTCTCTCAATGGCCATCTTGTACGACGTGTTCCCTGTGCAGCAACGCGGTCTGGCCATGGGCATCTTCATGGCCGGGATTTCCGTGGGCCCAGCGCTCGGGCCGTCGATCGGCGGCTACCTGATCGAGCATATGAATTGGCGGATGACGTTCTACATCAATCTCCCCATGGGCTTGATCTCGCTCGCCGCTGTGGCCTTGGTGTTTCCCAAAACGCCACGCCGCGCGTATGTCGCGCTTGATACCGTTGGCCTGATCAGTATGATCGGTTTTCTGGTGCCCTTGCTGCTGGCGCTGATCCAGGGGCGCCGGGAAGGCTGGGATTCGGACTATATCGAGACACTCTTTGCCATCGCCCTGGTCTCTGGCATCGTGTTTCTGGTGACTGAGTGGCGCCACAAACAGCCGCTGGTGGAGCTGGCGCTGTTCAAAATTGTGCCCTTTAGTGCCGCCTCGGCGATCTTCTTCATGAGTACCATGGGGGAGTTCGCTTCGAGCTTTCTCATCACCCTGTTTCTGCAACGTGTGCTCCACCTCACGCCGTATCTGGCGGGGAAGATGCTCCTGCCAGGCGCCTTGACGTGGGGTCTGAGTAATCTGCTCTCAGGGCGGCTGGCGGACAAGGTAAATAATCGCCTGCTGGTGAGCCTCGCCTTGCTGATGATCGCTGGGGCCTTTTATCGCTTCGCGGCTTTAGACCGCACCTCGCCGACTTTTGCCATTCTGTCGCTGTTTGTGGTGCAGAGTTTTGCGCGTGGCATGCTGCAATCGCCCTTGATTAACGTGCTCATGGCGGTGTTGCCGCAAAACAAGATGATCATGGGCTCGGGGCTACGTGGGCTGATGAATGGCTTGGGCAGCACGTTTGGCGTATCGTTGGCGGCGATCTTTGTGGAGCAGCAACAGGCCATCCATGTGCTGGACTTGGCGGAGAGCCAGAGTGCCTATCCGCAGGCCACGGCCGAAGTGTTGATGGCGGTGCAGGAGCGCCTGCGGAACGCTGGCGAATGGGACCAACTCGCGACCAAGGCCACGGTGGCGGTGCGTGATACGATGCTGGAGGAAGCCGCCGTCATCGCCTACCGCGACTGCTATCTGGCTATTGCCTGGAGTGCCTTGCTGTCGCTGGTGTTGACGCTTTTTTTGCGCCTGCCAAAGCGCCCAGCCCGCTAGGGTTCTGGCTGCCAGGGCTGGGGATCGGCTCTGCTGCCAGCACGTCCAACACACGCACCGTGCAAACGTTCATCGTGCCGCTTAAACGACTCCCTGGGCGTCGTGAAACACGGGAGGGAGCTACAAGCGCGTGCAACATTGCAGGAATGCCACACACTCAGCCACTTGCTCCACCTGAGCTGCACTGAAGATGCGCAGAGCTTGATCGCCCGTCATGTTCGGGGAAAATCCTGGTCGTCATTCTCCTGTTTCCATTGCCCTCAGGCAAGTCTCTTGATGCCAACCCTTGCCGCCTGGCGGCTTTCAGAAACAACGGGTTGCAAGGCTATTTTCGTACACCTCGACTTTTCCACAGCCTGCCAAGGTAGTCAAAACCTCTAACGCTTTATTATTCATGTGCCTACATATCATTTCCACGAAAATCCTCCTAACATGTTGTTTCAGAATCCCATACGGCTCTTCATTGCCCGCATATCCGGTGACACGGGGAGGTGTACGCTAACAGAAAAGTATCCCAAAGGTCTATCGTATTGATTTTTCTCATCTTACAAAATAAGACATCTTTTTGGAGCATGGAATTTTTTCTATAAACCATTGAGAATGCTTTTCTTATTCAAATAAGAGACCATTGTAAACCCCAAGAAAGGCTATAGGCTTATTTTATCAGCACTTAGCAGACAACCCCAGCAAAAAATAGCCGCCAGGCAGCCCAGGCCAGGGCACCTGACGGAGCACTACACTAAATGTCTGTTTCACACCTATACTGCCAGTCCCTCCAGGGTTTGCCCTGGGAGCGCCACGCTCCAGCGTGGCTTGCGGAGCCGGGCTGGAGCCCGGCGTGCCCAGAGGGGCACTGGCGTAGGACGAACGCCGTGGTGTTGTCGCCCACCCCGGGACACAAGGTCACCGCCAGCCGCCGCGGCATACCCCGGAGCACTGCGACGGCGCGGCAGCGCGGCAGGCCCACAGTGCCGGAGCCGACAAAGCCCACCTGGGGGGCATTACCGCAAGCGCCCATCTAGAGGGGCAGCGTGTAGTACAGGGTGTCGAGCTTCTTGCGCACCAGCGGCAGCAGAGCTGGCGGCAGGACGAGCGGCGTCCACGGCTTGCCAGCCTTCCCAGCGCGACGACGCGGGCCAGCCCGTGGCGCGCCTACCGGGAGCGCCACGCAGCACGGAACACCATACCCCAGGCGCTGCGGAGGTCCGCCGGTTGCTGTCGGCGACCTGACCGTGTATGATCCGGGGCATGAGTTCTCAACCCTGCACACGTGCACAAGGAGTGCCCCATGACCCAGTCGAGCAAGCATGGACGGTCAATGAAGATGGCGCGGGCGATGTCGCGTCGGAAGCATAAAGAAGCGCAGAAACGCCAGAATGCCGCCAAGTATGCCGCCCGGAAAGGCACGGGCAGCCGCTAATACCCTGGCTCAATCCCACTTGGCGTACGCGTGGCGTTGCAGATAGCGAATGAGTGCCAAGCGCGTGGCCAGACGGGTCATCTCTGGACGATCCGTCAGCCCGCCGGCGAGCACACCGACTAACCCTGCTTGCTGTTCAACCTGGGCCGTGGTGGTGATGTACTGGCGTGCCTGTTGAAACGGCTGGCGGTCGAAAAAGATGTGGCGCACTAGGCGGCGGGGGTATTCAAAGCCTGGGGAAATGCCGAGATAGTAGGCCTGGCCGTCGAACAGGGCACAGACATCAAAGTTGTACAAGGTGAACGTCTCGGGCGCTACCTCAATAAAGCCGCTCTCCACCCCAAGGCCCATACGGACTTCCGCTGTGGGACACGGGGGCGCCGTCTCGTCGAGGCGGGCATAGGCCGCCCGGGCACGATTTTGGGCGCCCCGGATGGTGAGCGGGAAACCCCAGGGTTCCTCACTCACGCCGGTCTCGACCTGGCAAGTCCAGGTAAACGGCTGCGACAGATCTGGGGCGCCAAGCACAGGCTGCATCTCAGCGAAGGCGTCCTGCACCCCGTGGATTTTCGCCGCGTTCGTGGTGCCCAGCATCAGGGCTTGAATCGTCTCCATAGAAACTGCTCCCTTCTCTGTACCGGTCGCGGCTCAATCCCGCAGCAAAGCGCGTAGATCGGCAATCGTATACTGCCCAGGTAATGCACGCGCCCTGGCCATGGTGTGACTCACCGTGCGCAGCAGACTATTATACGGCGTCGGCACCCCGTATTGCCGCCCCAGACGGACGATGACCCCGTTCAAATATTCCACCTCCACCACCCCACGGCGATGATACAGATCCTGCCACAGCGAGGAACGGCCTGTGGTGTCTGCGGCGGTCGGCACGGCCAGGATGGGTGCGGCGTCCGTCCGGAGGGCATGGATATGCTCCCCTATTGACGCCATGCCCGGTGGCTCCACATACTCCAGTCCCGCCTTCTCTACGACGCGCACGCCTTCCTCCCAGACCTCCGCCATCCAGGCGCGTACCGTGGCCTCGGCCATGGCCTCCTGGGTTGACAGACCCGTGAGGCCCAGGGTCGCGGTGTTCAGATTGAGGAGGAGCTTGTGCCATTTGGCACGGCGAATGTCCGCCGTGGTGTACACCGCTAAATCCGTCTGCTCGAGGGCTGCAGCGACCGCCTCAGCCACCGGATGCACGCCAGTAGGATAGGTGCCAACGCCCACGGGGCCATTGCCCGTGTGGATCACCTCACCGGGCCGTAGACATGTGGCGCCAATGAGGAGCATCAGCCCGTTAACTTGCCGAAACGTACGCGCTGCCAGGGCTTCGTTCGTCACCCCGTTCTGGGCACACACCAGCGGCAGGTCCAGCCTGGTGGCGCGTCGCAAGGCCGCCACCGCTCGACCGCACTGGCCGGATTTTACCGCCAGGAGGATGACGTCCTCCGGGCGAAACGCCACGTGCGCAGCGCGCCGTACAACGGGCAAACGCAGGGTGTGCTGACCGTGCAGGCCTTTGAGCTGCAAGCCGTGCGTGTTGATAGCGGCGGCGTGCTCTGGTGCCGGATCAATCCCGAGCACCTCAAAGCCTGCCTTGACCAGTTGTCCGCCTAACACCCCGCCAATAGCGCCAACACCACAGATGACAAAACGCATAGGGCTCTTTCCTCGGTCGTGTCCCTAGACCGCGCTGGCTGGTCGTCCACCCCACGTGGGACGTCAACAGCTCCTCGACTGCGCGCTCCCCACGCGCCTGCTCCGCGAGGTTGCGGGAACCCCGTGACTATGGGACAATACCGCGTGTTCTGGCGTTGAGAGCCTAGCGTGGTAGGTCGGAGGCAACCGGCCGGTCGCCCTCGGCGCAGCAGGACTGTTGGAGCAACTGGGTAGAGCATGAGACACGTGACCTGTCACGTCAAGGAGACCCTGTATGGATGCGACCGCAGTCGTGGCCACTGCCCTCACGATTGATCTGGATAACTTTATTAAGGGGGCGCTCACTGGCCTGTCGGATAGTGACTTAGCGCAGCGCCCGTCTGATCAGTGTAATTCTATCGGCTGGACCCTCTGGCATGCCACACGGGTCGAGGACGGTATTATCGCCAACATCAGCGGCAAAGCCCAGGCGTGGATCGAAGACGGCTGGCATCAGCAATTCGGCATGGAGGCCAGCACCGCCCTGACGGGTATCGGGGATTCCCTGGAGCAAGTCGCGGCCTTCAAAACCAGCGTGACAACTCTGCAGGGCTATGCGGAGGCGGTGCGGGTGAAGACCCTGGCGTGTCTCAACGCGCTCACACCCGCCGATCTCGACCGCGATCTCGCCGCACCGGGCGGTGGTCCTGCCCGTAAAGTCGGTGCCTGGCTGGCGGTCATCTTACTCGATCATCTCCATCATAGTGGGCAGGTGTGCTACATTCGCGGCTATCTCACCGGCAAGGGCTGGTTTCCGCGCTAGGCCGCTGCCACAGGGCCGAGCAGTCGACGCAGACGTGAGACGGCTCCAGGGTGGGAAAAGCGGTTCTGTGCTTGACACCTCTGGGGCCACCGTGGGATAACCTTTCCCAAAGACGTGAGATATGGCTCACCGTATTGACCGTGTAGCGAGGATTCGATGAGACGATTATTGGGCATGAGAGGATCGCCGCCTGGGCTCCTAGGCAGCCGTCTCTGGCTGGCGTCGGTGCTGGGGAGTCTCTGTCTCCTCAGCACTGTCTGGGTCGGCGTATTCCCGGGGCCAGCACACGCCGTTGAGCAGGCTGAGGTCGAGTACGCCAAAGGCATTGTTGAGTATGGCACAGGGAATTACCGCGAGGCCTTACAGCATTTTCGTACTGCTGTGGGGCTAGCACCGGACGATGCCAACGCGCATTTCTACCTTGCCCTAGCACACAACCGTATCGGGGAATTTCAGGCCGCCATTGCACCGCTCGAAAAAGCCCTGCAGCTTGATCCCACCATGCAGTACGCGCACTATCATCTGGGCCTGGCGTATTTTCAGGAGCAACGCTACGCCGAGGCGTTAGGGCCGCTGCAGCACGCCGCCAAGTTTGATCCAGACAATGCCGCGGTGAAGTTCTATCAAGGCTATGCGCTCTATCAGCTCAAGCGTTATCGTGACGCACTGCCCCCGTTGGAGCAGACGATTACCCTGGATCCCGCCTTGGCGCCCACGGCGCAGTATTACCGCGGCGCCACGTTGTACGCCCTCGAGAGCGATAGCCAGGCCCGCACGGCCTTTGAAACGGCGCGGGCCCCTGATCCGTCCTCGCCACTCGGCCAAAATGCACAGCGCTATCTGGAGGCCCTGCAAGCCCGGGAACGCGAGCGCCGCTGGTGGGAAGTCGAAGGCAGTATGAGTCTGCAATACGATGACAACGTCATCCTGGAACCGAACTCCATCTCGATCAGCCGCCAGGACGATGGACGCCTCATGTTCAACGCCACCGGGCGCGTGTTCCCACTGCGGACCTCTCTCTGGCAGGTGGGGGCCGAGTATGATTTCTTTCAAAGCCTGCACTTCAGGCTGCATGAGTTTGATATCCGTACGCATACCTTTGGGCTCTTTGGGCAGGCGAAATTCCGTCCCGTGACGCTACGGCTCGGCGTCCATTACATGGATACGGCCCTGGATAATGCGCGTTTCTCGGAAACCCTCAGCGTCTCCCCCAGTGCAACGATCAAACAAACCGAGACGTTGCTGGCTTTGGTATCGCTGCAATATCGCCGGGAGAATTACCTCAACGATGTCCCGACAGGCTTCGACCCCGCCGTGCGTGGCCGCGATGGCTGGAACGTCCGCACGGGTTTTGACCAGTTTTGGCTCTTCAATAGCAAGCGTTCGTATGCGCGTCTGAGCTATCACTACGATGCGCAGCGCGGTGACGGCAGCGACTGGGAGTACAATGGCCACGAAGTGGGCCTCGGGGTGCAAACGCCGCTGGTGGCGGGCATCACGCTGGATGCCCATGGCAGCTACTACCGCTTCGGGTACCAGCATGTGAACTCGTTTGACGCGCCGCTGCAGGGAGTGCTCACCGTCAATGATGCGCGCGCCCGCACGGACCATCGTTTTACGGTCGGGCTGGGACTGGCACGCGATATCGGACGCTATATGACCGTGTCTGGCGGCTATGTCCACACCAGCAATCAATCGAACATTTCCTTTTTTGACTACCGCCGGAATATGCTGACCCTGGCGATCAGTGGGAGGTATTAGGCAATGGACATCCAACGGAGACTCACCCTGATGGCCCTGGCCCTGATCCTGTTCCAGCTGGGAGGGGTCGGGCAGAGCTGGGGGCAGGACGATGGGCGGATTGGCACGGTGCTGGCCATAGACGGCAAGGCAGAAGTGCGGGCGGCGAATGGCACAACGTGGGAAGATCTGGCCTTCCGTGCTGCCTTATTACCCAACGATACCGTGCGTACCGCAGCCAATGGCAAGGTCAAAGTGCTCCTGCGTGATGACTCGATCGTCACCCTGGCAGAACGCAGTGAGATGCAGTTCACGGAGTTTTTGCTCACACCGCAGCAACGCCGGACGATTGTGAGTGTCACCGCCGGCACGCTGCGGATGGTTACCAGCAAAATTTTTGGTTCAGGTTCGGCGACGGAAGTGCGGACCCCCAACACAGTGGCTGGTGTGCGTGGCACGACCTTTGTCGTGACCTTCATCCCACCGGAAGACACGGAAGTCGTCACGCTTGATGGGACGGTCGAAGTACAAAACCTGCGGCTGCCGCGGCAGCCACAACCGGTCCAGGCCAATTTCCGCACGCGGGTTCTGGGAAACGCTCCTCCAGAGCTGGCGCGCGAGCTACAGCTGCTGGATCGGCAGCGCATCGAAGGGTTGACGCGCATCACGGCGCAGATTCCGACGGAAGTGCAACCGGTGCGCGAGCGCCTCGCCCTCGGGCCAGTGCGCGGGGAAAGCCGTGTCAGTGGACCGCTCTCCCGCCTGACGCCGCCTGTCTCGGTGCAGACGGCCACTGTTCGACCCGAGGTGGAGGGTGACCAACAGTCATTTGAAACGCTGGCCAAGCGCACCGCAGCCATACAGACGCTCCTCTCGTCGGAGCCATCACCTCTGGGGGCGAGAAGCATTATCACACCCGATAACCGGCAGAGCACGACGGCCATCCAGCGCCAGGAAACGGTCAAACTCTTAGTGACCATCACCATTCCGCGTTAGCGGTGGCGAGCGTCTCCCCGCATCATCCTGGGGGAGACGCTCGCCATGCCGGGTCTCCCCTGCTTCCCCTGCCTGGCGGGCGTGCTCTCAACGTCTCTCGCGGGATACCAGAGCCATCATGCCTACGAAACAGCCGCACTTTCTCTGGGAGATGCGTCCCTACTTTCGGCAAGTCGCCGGACAGCTCGTGCTGGGCTCCCTCGCCGGTATCGTGATGAACACTGCCGTGGTGCTGCCGGCCTTTATGCTCGGACGCGCCATTGACACGGCTCTGGCCTACGCCAACAGCACCGCCAGCGGCTATGACGTCGGGCTGGCGGCGCTGTGGCTGGTGCTGGGCACGCTGGCCACAGAGCTGCCGCGCATCGTCAAGCGCTGGTGGCTGCAGACCGCCAATGGTCGCATCCGGGCCAACGTGCGTGCCGATGCCCTACGTGGAGTGCTGGCGTGGCCCATGGCGCGCCTGCACCAGACACCGATTGGCGAGGTGATGGCGCGCATTGTCGGCGACGTCGATGTGCTCGGCGTGGGCCTGCGCGAGTTTACCATTGAGACCTGGGACACCCTGCTGTTTGAGTTGTCGTTCATCACCGCCATGCTGGCTGTGGACGCGCCGCTCACTGCCCTGGCGCTGCTGCCAGTGCCCGCAGCTATGGGGCTGGCCTATGCCAGCGGGCGCTTTGTGCGGCGGCGTACCCTGGCAGCACGCCAGGCCAATGCCACGCTGACCGCGGCCCTGCAGGAACAACTGGCCGGCGGGCGCATTTTGCGCCTGTTCGGACGCACCAGCGCGGCCGTGACGCAGGTGGCGACGCTGTCCCAGGTGCAGGCCGAGGCCAATCTCGCCACCATCCGCCTGCGCGCTGGCTTACGACCCGTGTACACCACGCTGATGACCACCGGCGTCGTGTTGGTCTTGTGGCAAGGGAGCGAGCGCGTGCTAGCTGGCGCCATGACAGTCGGAGCTTTTGTGGCCTATCTAGAGCTGTATCTGCGCTGTGTCACCCGTGGCTTTCGCGTGCCCCAGTTGTTCAATGCCATCCAGAGCGCCGGGGCGGCCTATGAGCGCTTACGTCCCCTGCTGGCGCCGCCGCTACCAGGGGGCCAAGAGCCACACGGCGTCTCGTTTCAGGCGGGCTATCTGGCTGGATCGCACACCAGTGAG
Organism: Pseudomonadota bacterium; assembly: GCA_005777235.1. Taxonomy (GTDB): domain Bacteria; phylum Tectomicrobia; class Entotheonellia; order Entotheonellales; family Entotheonellaceae; genus SXND01. Next base: position 8,105 of record SXND01000167.1, on the reverse strand, counting down.
CCGTTGCCGCCAGACGTGCCACGCGGGGCCGCGGCGGTCTCTATCCAGGACGTGTCCCTGCGCTATCCCGGCAGCGCCGAGGCCGTGTTGCATGGTATCGCGTTAGAGATCCCTGCCGGGGCCTTTGTCGCCATCACTGGCCCGGTGGGCTGCGGCAAAACCACCCTGGCGCGCGCCTTGCTGGGACTGTATCCCCTGGAAGCAGGTTGTGTGCGGCTGGCTGGGTGCGCGCTGACGGACATGACCCCCGCAGAGCGCGCCGAGCGTATCGGCTATGCGCCCCAGGAGGGCTTTTTGTTTGGCAGCAGCGTACGGGAGAACGTATTATTGCGCGCCTCAGAGCCCCTGGCGGCTGAGAACCTGCTGCACCAGGCCCTGGCCAGCTCAGTCCTCACTGAGGAGGTGGCACACTTCCCTGCCGGCCTGGAGACCACCATTGGCGAGCGCGGCCAGCGCGTCTCCGGCGGCCAGCGCCAGCGTCTGGCCCTGGCCCGCGCTCTGGCGGCGTCGGGGCGGCAGACCCCGGCCCTTCTAGTACTTGACGATCCATTTGCTGCCGTAGATATTGATACCGAAGCACGCATCATCGCCAGCTTGCGTCAGGCTTATGGACCGCAGGCGCCGCGTGAGCAGCAAGCCACCATCGTCTTGTTGTCGCATCGTCTTGCCGCCTTTCCACAAGCCGATCTGGTCGTGCTCATGGAGCATGGGCGCCTGACCGCCCGGGGCACGCACGCGGCGCTCATGCAGGCGGACAGCCTCTATGCGCGTATTTACCGGGCCCAGCGCCAGATGGCCGGCGAGGTGGCGGGATGATGCGGGACCATCTGCGTTCTATCCTGGCGCCGTGGCGCTGGCTCCTCGGCGTGGTCGTCGTGTGTGTGCTGCTCAGCGCGACGCTGGAAGTGGTGCCGCCGCTGTTGATCCGGCGGGTGCTCGATGGGCACATTGCCACAGGCCAACGCGACGGTTTATTCAGCCTGGCCCTGCTGTATCTGGCGGTGACGGCCACGCTGCAAGGTTTAACCTTTCTCACCACCTATCTCACCGCCGTGGCAGCGCAGGGCGCCTTGCATACGCTGCGCCTGCGCGTGTTCGCGCATCTGCAACAATTGCCCATGGCCTATCACGACCAGACGCCCCTCGGCGATAGCATCAGCCGCTGCACTGCCGACGTCGATACCATCGATAGCCTGTTTTCCTCCGGCATCCTCAATGTGGTGACGGATATGGTGCGCCTCGTGACGGTGTGCATCGCCATGTTGGCCCTCAGTCCACCCCTGGCCCTCGTTGCCGTTGGGGTCATTGTGCCCGTGGCCCTGGTGACGCGCCAGTTTCAAGTGCGTGTGCGGGCTGCTGAGCGCACGAACCGTGCCGCAGTGGGCGAGGTCAATACCTGCTTGCAAGAACTGTTAGGCGGCGTGGAAGTGATCCGCGCCTTTGCCGCTGAAAGCGTCTGCGTGCGCGCCTTTCGCGCTGCCTTGCGACATATGCTGGTGGCCTATAACCGCGCCATGGTGTACTCCTCGCTGTATTCGCCGCTCATGGCCATCCTGGCCGCCATCGCCAGCGCCGTGTTGCTGTGGTGCGGCACGCGTGACGCCTTTGTGGCCTGGGACATTTCACTCGGCACTCTGACCGCCTTTGTGCTGCTGTTTCAACAGTTTTTCAAGCCGATTACCAACCTGGGTGATGAATGGCAGACGGTTCAGGGCACCTTATCTGGCGCCGAACGCCTGTTCGCCGTGCTGGGACTGGCCCCCGAAGCGGCGCCACCGCCTCTCCCATCGGTCATAGCAGCAGACCCGAGGGCGATTGTCTTAGACCACGTGGTCTTTGGCTATCAACCCGACTGGCCCGTGCTACGCGGCGTGTCGCTATGGGTGCGGCCTGGAGAGCACGTCGCCCTGGTGGGACGCACGGGCTCTGGCAAGAGCACCGCCTTGAATCTGCTCGGCGGCTTTTATACCCCGTGGTCCGGCAGCGTGCAGGTGCAGCAGCGCGACCCACGCCAGCTCAGCGAGGACGAGCGCCGCCATGTCTTTGGCCTGGTGCCGCAGGTGGTGCATTTGTTTGGCAATACGGTGTGGGAGAATATCACCCTGGGGGATACAGACGTCTCGCTAGAGTCTGTCAAACACGCCGCCCGCCTCGCCGGGGCCGAGCACTTTATCGCCTCCCTACCGCAGGGCTACCACACCCCGCTGCGCGGCAGCGGCCACGGGGCCGGCGTGCAGCTCTCAGCGGGCCAACGCCAGCTCCTGGCCCTCACCCGCGCCCTGGTGTGGCACCCGCCAGTCGTTATCCTGGACGAAGCCACCTCAGCAGTGGATAGCGTCAGCGATGCTACTGTGCGCACCGCCCTGCATACCCTGATGCGCCAACGCGGCTTGGCCGTGCTGAGTGTGGCGCATCGCCTGGCTACGGCCTGCGATGCGGACCGCGTCGTGGTGCTGGAGGCTGGGCAGGTGGTGGAGACGGGTCCACCGCAGGAGCTGGCCCAGGGCAGCGGTCCATTCGCCGCCTGGCTGGCGCTGGAAGCGGCGGGTTGGAGCTGGGATACAGTGGGACATCCACAGGGGCGGTAGCCCACGGACACGCGGGTGACCTGCTGATGCAGCGAGGCGCAAGCGGACGCCTGCCGCCTGCTCAATGGCGCGCTGCGCCGCAGCCTACACGGCGGCCATCACAGAAACCTGGGCTTCAGCCCGTGGAAGCCTCAGCGCTTCAGCACGCGAGGAGGAAACGCTTGCCCCGGCTTGCGCCGCTTTTTCCCTGGCAGAGGTTCCCCCATGCCCTCTATACGTGTGGGCAGTGGGTGCGCCCGTCGAGCAAGTCCCACCGTGTAGGCACCGGTAACCGTGCCCAAACTGCTCCGTTCCTTCAGCCCCGGCTGGAGGCTGGTCGACGGCCTGAAACCTGGAAGGAGAAAGCCGCGCCTCTTCAGAGGCAGCGGTCGGTTACACAATCCGTCAGGGGGCGCTCGTGCAGCGCTGCGGCGCGTTTGAGCCAGGCGGGTAACTCTGGGCGCAGACGGGCCACCAGACGGGCCGTGGCGCCTGGTGTTGCCGGCATCATGAATCCCCGAGGATACAGAGGCGACACCATGCCGTACCAGGCAAGGCATGGACCGTGGCGCGGTGCTCAGCACCGCACCCTTGGTGTCCAGCCCCAAGTTCTGGCCTACACCCGCGGCTTGACAGCCTCCCAGGCGCTGTCGCTGGGAAACACGGTGACGCAGCGGTGGACGACCGTCTCACTGGCAAACCAATCCTTCGCCACCTCGCGCCACTGGCGGTAGTGCGGCGCTTGCCGATGCGCTTCGAGGGCGGCGTCATCGCGATAGACTTCGTAGAGATAGACGACATGCGGGTCACTGGCATCCTGCACCACGTCGAAGCGCAGGCAGCCGGGTTCGTCGTAGGCCGAGCCCCGGGCATCGCCCAGCAGGGCGGCGAGAAAGGCATCGCGGTGTTCGGGCTTCATCTGCATACGCACCATCAGGGCGATCATGGTCTGTATTCCTCCTCGGGTAGGGTTGTAGGGGGACAAGAGGTGCTGCGCTGAGCGTGTATCTTAGCATGAGGTGTTGGCATGAGGCTGCTCTACAGCAGTGCCAGGGCATGTGATCCTGGGAGCGCAGGCGTCCCGCCCGCTCGGCAAGCGGCCAAGCGAGCGCACGATTCCCCAGAGTTTTGGATCAGGCACCAGGACTTAGGGCAGCTCCCGCATCCGCATCTGCCTCGGTGTCACCACTGTAAACTTTCCAGCTCAGTGCTCGCCAAACTGCTGCACCACTCTGGCGAGCACTTGCCTTTTTACCACGGCGTCTTCCTCGCCAAAGCGCAGCAGGATTGCCCCGGGCAGTGTACGTTGATCTCTACCGGAATGCGTGTGCCCTTAATGACCGGCTTCCCCGCCATAATTTGTGGATGGCTGGCGATGCGTGCTCGTAAAGACTCTCTCATCAGTGTTGCCTCTGTGGGAACGTGTTGCCGTCGGCTGGCTGCCAACGGCTGTGCCCCGGCGTCGTACGCTGTATGTGACCCCTAGACCCTGGGAAGTACCCACCGTGCGATCCTTGGTCGGGACTTCTCTACGGGGCAGGGTGTGGTGTGACAAGAGGCGCTACGCTGCGTGTGGATCTTCGCATACGATGGTCACCTCGCGCCGCTCGACAGCAGGGCGTTGACCTGCTTGCCTGGGAGCGCGGGCATCTTGCCCGCTCCGCAGGCGGGCGGGACGCCCACGCTCCCAGGGGGAGGCTGACGGGCGCGCCAGCCGAGGCCACGCCCCGAAGATGATCTGTGGGATATTGAGTAAGATAAAACGACCAGGGGCTCCACTCCTGGTCCCCGCTTCTTGGGGTCAAAGAGAACAAGGGGAAAGAGCTACTGCACGGCCCGCGCTGGCCGGAAGCCGAAGTTGTTGAGGCGGACAATGGGCCCGTTGGTGCTGCGGCGACCGGAGCTCAGATCCGCCGCACTATGGTTCCACGAACCGCCGCGCATGACGCGGGAGCGGCCCTGTGCCGGGCCCACAGGATCCACTGCAGCAGCTGCAGCATACGGTGCGTACCAATCCTGCACCCACTCCAAGACATTGCCAGCATATCATGCAGTCCCCAGGCGTTCGGCGCCTTCTGGCCGACAGGATGAGTCGTGTAGCTGGAGGTGGCATTGGCGAGATACCAGGCGTAAGCCCCAAGCTTCTGCGCGTCATTCCCGAAGCTATACGCCGTGCTCGTACCAGCTCGAGCCGCATACTCCCACTCCGCCTCCGTGGGCAGGCGGTAGCCTGTGCCGATCTCGCGGGCATTGAGCTGCTGCAGAAAGATCTGGATGTCGTCCCAGGAGACCCGTTCCACCGGCCGAGTCGGCTCTCCCGTGAACCAGCTGGGATTGCTGCCCATCACCGCCTGCCACTGGCCCTGGGTGACTTCGTATTTGCTCAGGTAAAAGGGCCGGCTGATGCGCACGCTATGCGCCGGCTCCTCGTCACCATTCCTATTGTTGGAGCCCATCTGAAACTCCCCGGCGGGGATGAGCACCAGCTCCATGCCCAGGCTGTTACGCACGGTCTGCAGCGGGGTGACCGCCGGTGCTCCCGGCACGCCGACAGCTATCTGCGTCCCGCCGGCAGCGCCCGGTGCGGTGGGACGCGTAGACGCTGCAGCGCTCTGCAGCCGCTCGCGTTCCTGCTGCAGCCGTTGCTGTTCCTCCTGCTGCAGCCGTTGCTGTTCCTCCTGCAGCTTACGTTGCTCTTCCTGCAAGCGGCGCGCCTCCTCCAAGCGCTGCTGCTCCGCCTGCACCGCTTGGCGCTGTGCCTCCACCTGCGCTGTGTGCAACTGGCGCTGCTCTTCCTGCAAGCGGCGCGCCTCCTCCAAGCGCTGCTGCTCCGCCTGCACCGCCTGGCGCTGCGCTTCCATCTGCGCCTGCATCTCCGCCAGCGACGGCCCCACGCTCGGCGGGCTGGTGCGGGCCAGGGCAAACACCACATCCCCCTTGTCTAGCTGTGGGTGGCGCAGCTTGCCGTACTGCGGATGCTGGGCGCCCCGCGAGTAATTCACCACCTGCTTCTGCAAAAACTCCCCCAGCTCCGTGCCGGTCACATAGCCGTCGCGGTCCGTATCCGCCTCGCCGCGCAGGCCAACCACCAGTTGCTGGCGGAAAATGCTCACGTCCGGGACGAGTTCCTTGGCACTGCCGGGGGTGATGAACTGCCGCACCGGTTCGCTGGTCGTGTCCTGGATGTTCTCCGGCACCGCCCGGCTGAGCGCGAACACGGCGCCGGAGAAACAACTATCCAACAGAAACAGCGCGTGCCGGGACTGGATTTTGAGGGCGTAATTCTCGATCTGATGCATGTCTAGCGCCTGGGTGCGAAACCCAGCCGGGTCGCGGTCCGGGAGGGGCGCATCAATCGGCACCAGGTAGCCCATTTCCTCGCCGTAGGCCGACTTCAGGGTATAGCCATGCCCGGCGAAGTAGAACAGCAAGCGGTGGTCGGGCTCCTGGCCATAGCGCGCGATAAATTGTTCGAACGCCCGCTGCAAGATGTCGCGGGTGGGGTCAGTCACCACCTCGACCTGGAAGTCCTGCTCCCGCAACACTGCCGTGACCTCCCGTAGGTCCTGAAGCACGTCGAGCTTTCGCCAATTGACGTAGGCGCTGGCCCCAATCACCAGGGCGTAGCTGGCGCTATACAGGCCGACCTGCTGACCCTGTTTGTCGCGGATCGGCAGGAGCGCAATGGTGCGGCTCGGCGCGGCCTCCGCCAGGCGCGATGCCACGGGGACCGGCGTGGGGGTTGGAGCTACCGTGGGCGCGGCTGGGGGTGGCGCTGGTGCGGTACAGGCTAGCAGCCCAGCCAGGGGGCAACACAGGAAGAGTACACGCCAGAGCGTGTGGCAGGAGCGCATAGCATGTTCTCCACGACAGTGCCGCCAGCGCCGGCGGCGTAGTAAGACACGACGACTCACCGCACCGCCTCGGCTGGTGGGGCCGGCGGGCGGCCACATAGCGCCGCACCTCTGCATGCATCGTATCGATTGCGCGAAAATACGCACTGGCCAGGCTCGGAGAGTTGGCCGCGGTCTCAGATTGACAGCAAAAGGGCTTGAGCCCGCGCAAGCCACGCCGTTTCCAACCGCAGTGGTGAGCGTCCCTCGGCTTGAGCCGAACGTTCTTCGTGCTCGCGTGCCACTGCGGCGGCAACGGAGTGCACGACTTGCGCCGACATCGAACGGTGTTCGCGCTCGGCCATGGCGCAGAGCTGCTGATCAAGGTCTTCAGGGAAGATCACAACGCGGCGTATCTTTTCCATAGCATACCCCATACAAGTACATATAATATATGCTATAATATACATATGTTCTGTATAGACCGCCATGAGAAAAGGACGCAACGCTGTGCGTACTCCAGTCTACGCAATCATCCGAAGGGCCGATGGTCGGTTTGTTATCTCTGATGCATCAACCGGCAATGTCCTGGACGACGCACAAGGCTATGGCTACACCGCCAAACACAAAGCTGAGAAAGCCGCCTGGTATACATTCAAGGGTGGCAAGGGTAAGCAAGACGCGGCGAAGAAAGCGGCAACGCTCTTCTGGCGTACCCATAAAGACTTTGCGAAGGCAGCCAATGATTGCCTGGAAACATGGTGCAAAGAAATTGCCACTGGCGAAGTGAGTGTTGATGAAGACGTTACTGCCTTGGCAGAAGAAATGGGTGTTGAGGGATTCGAGCCGAAGTTCTTGGACTGCCTGCCATGATCCGCACGCATATCGTTCCCTGCAAACTCAGCAAAGCGACATGCGATGCACTGCACTTGCACAGTGGGCGTATTTACAACGGGATTGTCTCTCGCCACTGGCGCGTGCTTGCACACAACGGCGTGTGGTTGTCCGAAAAGTCGCTCACGAAGTTGAGCGATATGCGCTGGGCGTCTCGGGACGTGCCGATGCACGCCCACTCCATTGATGCTGCCCAGCAGGAATTCTTCACGGCGTGCAAGACCACGAGGGCGCTACGCAAAGCTGGCTTCCCTGAAGCCCATTTCCCCTGGCGTACCAAGAAGTTTCGTACCACCATCTGGAAAAATACCGCGATCAAGCACAAGGCTGGCACATTGGAATTATCGACTGGAGCAGGGCGCCGCAAGATCATGATCGCCTTACCGAAGGCGTTGCATGATGTGCAGCACTTTGTTGAAGTCCGCTTGGTGTTCGAGAGAAAATCCCGGTATTACCACTGGCACATCGTCCTTGAGAACGGCAAGCAAGCGAAGATCGCAAACGGCATAAACACGGTGAGTGTTGATCCAGGGGAAATTCATCCTGCCGTCATCGGGGATGCCCACAGTGCCACGGTCATCACCTGTCGAGAACGACGCGCCATTCAACGGGGACATGCCAAGAGTCCCAAGTCGTTCAGCAAGGCGTTGGCAAGGGCGAAACATGGCAGGGGCGCATTTATGTGTTGGGGGAGGGCTGGAGCTGTCCCTGAAACAAGGCCGCAAAGCGGCCGTTGACCCAGGCGAGCCTCAGGGGCAAGAGATGGGTGCAACCGTCCTCACTCCAACGCATCCCAACCCCTTTGAAGCGC
>SXND01000166.1 GCA_005777235.1 Pseudomonadota bacterium | reverse complement strand
TCGACGGTCCGCTGACGCGCGCCGTGTGCACTGGGGCCATCTGTTATCTGGATGAAATTGTTGAGGCACGCAAAGACACCACGGTGTTGATCCACGCCCTGACCGATCATCGCCGCATTCTGCCGGTCGAAAAACGCAGCGTCATCCTGGAGGCCCACACCAATTTCTTGTTGGTGCTATCGTACAATCCCGGCTCTCAGAGCGTGCTCAAAGACCTCAAGCCCAGCACGCGCCAGCGCTTTGTCTCGCTGGAGTTCGACTATCCGCCGCACGACCAGGAAACGCATATCATCGCGCATGAAAGCGGCGTCGACCTCGACGTCGCCGCCGACCTCGCGACGCTGGGTACGAAGGTGCGGCATCTGCGGCATCATAGTTTCGAGGAAGGGGTGAGCACGCGCTTACTGGTCTATGCCGGACAACTGATGGCCCGTGGGATTGCGGCCCGACGGGCCTGTGATGTGGCTATCTGTCACGCCATCACCGACGATGCCGATGTACAACGTGCCGTGGCGGAACTTGTCGCCACGATTTTCCCCTGAAGTCCCCTATCATGCCACTGGACCTCCCCGCCGTGTCGCCGCGTGTGGCGTTTACACACGTCGAACCGGTGCTACGCCTCTACACGGAGGCCATGCTCGGACAGTGCCTCACACTCAAGGCCACAGGTGCCCTGCCCGCTGGACTCCAGCAGATGGGACGGGAGCTGCCGACCTCGGATGGCCGCACCATCTTTGTCCCGGAGTACGTGAGCGATTTCGCCACAGCGCGTGAGAATTTTGCTGCCTACAAAGTCGCCATTGTGCATCAGATCGGCTTTTATGAGTGCGGCACCTTTGGTTTCACCCTGGCGGCATGTGCCCAGCGCCTACCCGAGCTGCGCCAGCGTCTGCAGACGCTGGAGCCGCTCCCTGCCGCCCCCGATGCGTTTAGCGCCTTTTTTGGCGTGTTCCCGCAGGCTGATCTGGCGCGCAGCCTGTTCGCTCTTCTGGAAGATGCGCGCATTGACGCAGCCATGCTACGGCACTACAAAGGCCTACGGCACGACGTCCGTATGCTCATGGCGCATAGCCTGGCGCAGCGCCCAGCCTGGCACGGTCTCACCTTGCGGCAGGCCCTGTTAGAGGGACTGTTACAGCGTACGCTCGGTCAGGAGATGCACGAGGCCATTCCCCGATTCCTGCGTCCCCTGCTCCGGCATCTGTGGCAGCGCCTCACGCCGTTGCACGCACCCGAGGCCACGGTCTACGACACGGCCGCGGCGCTGCTGGAGTGCTATGGACTCATCACCCAGGTACCCATCCACGCCCTGGCCAGTGCCGCATCCGACATTCTGGAGTCCCTGACTGCATTAATGGAGGAACTCCCGGACGATGCCGACGCTCTGGCGCTGGCGGACATGTTCCGCCAAGTCGGTGCCGAGGCCGATCACATGCCCAGTCTGCCTGAGAGTGGGGAACCCGGCACCGGAGTAGAACCTGTGCCGTATCGCGGCGAGGTCAAGCCGGAATTCGTGCAGCAAAAAATGCGCCTGCAGGAGCTGGCCGAGGCCTTGCACAAGCTCGAGCACGGACTGAGCCCGCTGTCACCCGAGGCGTTGCAAGAGCTCCTCAAGCATCAAGACATCAGCATCAAAAGTCTCCAAGAGGGCGATCTCACTGCCACCTCCGGGCTCTTTGTCAGCAATCTCGAAGGCCGTGAGGGCATCGTGCTGGAGGCCACGGAGCAGCAAGCGGCCTTGCGGCAGGCGCTCGCTGGCTTGCAAGCCGAGATGCAGGCGAGGTATGGAGCACTGCCGACCCAGAGCCAGGCGTTCTTGTATGATGAGTGGGATCACCTCAGCGGCGCGTACCACCGTGACTGGTGCCGTCTTACCGAAACGGTGCTGGAGGACGGCGGCGTGGCGTTTGTGGAAGACACCCGGCAACGCCATGCTGCACTCTTTGCCCAGGTGTCCCGCCAATTTCAGCTGCTCAAGCCCGATACGTTCACACCGCTCAAACGCCTGGTGGACGGCGAAGACATTGACCTGGATAGTGCCATTGAGGCTTTTGTCGATCGCCGTGCCAGCCAGAGCTTGCCCGACAAAGTCTACAGGCGCCGCCAGCGCCGCGAACGTAGCGTCGCGGCACTGTTTCTGCTGGACATGAGTGCCTCCACCGACGACGTCATCCAAGAGCCTGATGACACCACGTCCACCGCATTACCCGCCTCTCCCCCAGCACGGGCCTATGATTTCTCGGGTTTTGTGCAAGATGAGCTCTACGCGACCCTGCCGCCACGTCCGTCCGTGGCTGTGCCGCCCAAGCGGCGGATTATCGATGTGGAAAAAGAAGCCCTGGTGCTCATGGCCGACGCCTTGGAAGGGCTGGGCGACGCCTACGCGGCGTACGGGTTTTCGGGCTACGGACGCGATCAAGTGGAGTGCTTTGTCGTCAAAGAGTTTCGTGAACACTACGATGCCCGCGTGCAGGGCCGCATCGCGGCCATGAAACCGCAGCGCAGCACGCGCATGGGACCAGCCATCCGGCATGCTATCCACAAGTTCGCGCGGCAGGATGCCCGCGTCAAACTCCTCATGCTCCTCAGCGATGGCTATCCGCAGGATTATGACTACGGCACAGATCGGAAGAGCAAAGAGTATGGTATCCAGGACACCGCCATGGCGCTACACGAAGCGCGTCGCCATGGCCTGCAAACCTTTTGCGTCACGGTGGACCCGGCGGGCCACGATTATCTGCGCGCCATGTGTCCAGATCAGCGCTATCTGGTGCTGGAGGACATGGCCTCGCTGCCCAAAGAGTTGCCCAAAATCTATCGCAGCTTGACGACGTAAAGGAGGGACGACCCCATGATTACCATTGGCATTACCGGCGGTATTGGTTCAGGCAAGAGCACCGCGTCACACATCCTCGGGACACTGGGCGCCGCGGTCATTGACGCGGATAAGGTCGGGCACAAGATCTATCGCCCCGACACGCCGGCCTGGCGGGAAATGGTCGAAACTTTTGGCGAGGGTGTGCTCGCTGCCGATCGCAGCATAGACCGTACCAAACTGGGCCCCATCGTGTTTAGCCAGCCCGAGGCACTGCACAAGCTCAACGCCATCATGCACGGGAAGATTTTTGCCTATATTCAGGGCCAGATTGATTACATGCAGGACACGCAAGCCGCCCGTGTGGTCGTGGTGGAAGCCGCCATCTTGCTGGAAGCGGGTTGGCGTGCACTGGTGGATCAGCTCTGGGTAGTGGTCGCTGAGGTGGATGTGGTGATTGCGCGGCTCATGCACTACAAAAACTTCACCGCGGAACAAGCCCGTGCACGTATTGTCACCCAGCTCTCGAACGAGGCGCGCATAGCGCAGGCCGATCAGGTACTGTGGAACAACACGGATCTGGTCACCTTGCGCCAAGGAGTGGAAGCCGCCTGGAACCATCTCTCGTAGTGTCTGATGGATACAGCCTGTCGGGTCTCGCGTCACCGAGACCTTAGAACCATCGGAACCGGGCGCGTAGCGCTTTAAAACGCCCCACGAGCCGCTGCGCCAGGGAGGGATTACGGAGCGTGCCCTCGGGGAGGGCCTCCACCTGTTGCCGTTGCAACAACACCGGATTGTTTTTGTGCTTCTGGTACAAGAGCAGGCCTTGCTGGATGCTGCGCTGCACTAACACCTCCGGCGTCGACCAGTCAAAATAGCGGCATACTTTCGCCTGATTGATCAGCGTAATGGCCATGTCCGCATCAAACGCTTCAGTCAAGACAATACGCATAATCAAGGGGTATTGCTGCTTCAGGAGTTTGAGAAACTCCGTGGTATCTTCCTGGCCCACGGTGAGGGAGTAGAGGAAATTCACACGGCCTTTTCCACCACCCGCGTCGCCTCTGTCCCCCTACCGCCCGCACCAGTCGGCCGCCCAGCTCAGGCCGCCGGACGGCGGCGGCGGGGCCAGCGGGCTGGGGTTGGGTGACGGCACAAGCGTATGGGCGTGCAGGACGCTGCCCAGGGGAAGGGGGCTGCACCACGGGAGCCGCGGGACGCCCTGGGGATGCGGGCAGGACGCAGGACCGGCAGTCCTCACCACCCATCGGCGGTGTGCGGGCAGACCGCAGGCGGAGGCGCAGACGGCGGCGCCGTGGTCCGTTGCTCGGAGAGCGGTCGAAGACGGTCCGTGCCCCACCACGCACGGTCAGGGGGAGGACCACGCAAAGGCTTCCTGGCGGAGACGCGCCGGAGCAATGAGGGGTGGGTCGGCGGCGAGCTTCAGATGCCGGAGGATCTTCCGGATCACCTCACCCTGCGTGATGCGGCGATGGCGGTGTCCGTCGGTGACTCGCCCGGGAGATAGCGTGGCGTGCGCCCCTGGGCAGTGCGATCCAGAGAGACCCTCTCTAGGAAGACCACATGATAATGCACATTCAAATTGATGGCGCTGCCGCATCGCTGGAGAAAGGTCACCGATCCCGGTTGGAGTTAGGTCTCCGCAGTACCTCAGAAAAGACCGTGCCATATCAACGCCCCCAGCAATCACTGGGGGCGTTGTGCATTGTCCTGCAAACTACATCCACCCTGCCCCCCCTTTCGTCAAGGGGGGAACTCGGGGCTCTCAGGGTTGTGCCGTGAGCCGTATGGGCTGGACCACCGTCTTCATAGAGGGAAATTGCTCCTCGTGCCAGACCACCACAAACTCGCCTGTTGGAGCCACGGCAATGTCCGGGGCATAGGCTTTGATGGCCGACGAGAGCGAGTGGATGGGGCTGAGTGTGGCGCCACCGTCCGTGCTGTAGCGCAGCAAGACCCGGCGACGGACCGCGGTTGAGTCTTCCCAGACTACCGCCAGGCGCCCGGCGGCGTCGACGGCCATACGGGGATGATCAGGAATGGAAGCCGCAGAGGTATCCAGACGCTGCGGCGCTAGAAAGGTTTGGCCATCTGTCGAGGTGGTGAAGAGCAGTCGCGGCTGCTCATTGGCTCCTTCCGTGTACCAACTCACATAGAGACGTTTGCTACTATCGATACCTACTGCTCCACCACGGTGGGGACAGGCATTGATCTGCCAGCGGTCGTCGTGGACGAGTGCTGGCGCCCGAAACGTCTGGCCACCATCGTGCGATAGGCCCAGGACCATCTCCCGTAGATTGCCAGGCAACACCGTGCGCCAGAGAGCTGCCACGGTTTGCTGCGGCCCACTGGCCAGGCTGACGCGGCAGCAGACGCAGGTCTGGTTGTCCAGCATGTTAGCTAGCCGGTTCCAGGTGGGTGCCATGCTGGGTAATCCGCGTCAGATAGGTGCCAGCCTTATGCCCCCCCTCGCGACTAGCAATCCACGCCAGCAGGACCGTCCCATCAGCGGCAACCGTTAGGCCTTCGAACGAGTGCGACACCGGCCGATCGTCATTGACGCGTAGGGGCGGCGCAAAACTCTGTCCACCGTCAAGCGAGCGGGATAAACGCAGATCCGAGGCAAAGACAACCCCTTCAGGTTGCACTTTGCTCGAAGACCAGGACACATACACTTCGCCCTCAGGCCCGAGCGCCAGGCCGGGCGCTTGATGTAGCGACTCGACTTCCAGGTCGTCTGGATTCACGCGTACCGTCTGTACGCCCTGGGGTGTCAGACGCGCGAGGTAGAGGTTGTTCTTGTGCTCCCGCTGGGCCATCCAGCCAACGAGCACATTCCCGTCACGGCTGGTAGCCAGGGCTGGACTGGACAGGTGTAGCTCATGCCCTGTGCCTGGGTGTGGAATCTCCGTGCGTGTTCCCAGTTGGAAGGCGCTTGCCTGTCCCACGAGCGGGAGCAAGGCGAGCAACGCATACGCCAAGGTCAGATTCGTGTGCATCAGACGTGCTCCCTATTTCCAGCGCCAGTTGATGGTGCCATAGAACGCCCGGCCGTCACCGGGCTGCAAGAAACGGCCATTGCCGTCATCGACCGACACGGCCGAGACGTACTGTTTATCAGTGAGATTGCGGGCCTCAACGGCCACGCCGAGTTGCCAGGGTTTGTACTCGTAGCCCAGGCGGAGATGCAACAGGGTATAGGCGTCGGTCCGGACAGTATTGGCACTGTCGACAGGATAGCCCACGGGCGTGCTCTCCAACCCAGGAGCCATCCAGAAACCACAGGGATGGTCATAGCGCAGCTCGCTCCGCAGAAAATGTGCCGGAGCACCAGGGAGGGTGTTGTTGCCAAAGCGCGTATCGTCCACAAACCTGAAGTGTGACCAGGTATAGGCCAGGCGCAGGGCCAGGGTATCGCCCGTCCACCCCAGGCCGAGCTGTTGGCCCAGGTCCGTGAGCAGGACGAGGGTGCTGCCAACCTCGAGGCCCAGGTGCCTGGAGCGCTTAATGTTCTGGTAGCGTGGGATGGTGAACGGCGCGCCTGGAAAGGGCCGCACATTGCTATTCTGGAGCTCGTCCCACAGTTCGATGTCGTAGACCGCGACGTCCCAGGCCAGGCGTGAGCCGAGCGTGCCGCGTGTTCCCAGTTCGAACTGCCAGGCTTTTTGCGCTTGCAAATCGTCCAGGCTGCCTCGTAAACGACCGGGGGCTGTGAGCTCCACAAAGATGGGCGGTTCATAGGTGTGGCTAATGTTGCCATACACTTGCACGCTCGGCGTGAGACGCCAGATAGCGCCGAAGGTAGGTGAGAAGGCCAGGTAGTCGGTATACCCTGACTGCGACCCATCGCTGAGAAAGTGATCCACCACCTGGCGGTTGGCGTACTGGAGGCGACCGCCGGCGACCAGCAACAGCGCGTCCATAGCGCTGAACTGGTCTTCGACATAGAGCCCGACATTGGCGCCGATGTTGTTCTGGTCTTTGGTTTTAGCGCCGCGCTGGGACTGCACGTTGGCAAAATTTTTGTCGATCTGGTAGACGCCTCCGTATTGCAGCCCGACCGTGAAGCGGTTGGGCTGTCCGAGCAAGGGAGCTGTGAGGAGATAGCGCAGCTCTGTGCCCCAGTTGTAGGTGCGATCCGCAATGACCGCGAAGCTCAGCGGATGGTCGAGATCTTGAAAATTAACATGGGTCGCCGATTCCAGCGTCTGGGTTGTCGTCAGTGGCGTCCGGACGGTGAACGCCACCCGGGTGTAGTCGTAGTTCCGTGCTTCCTCGGCGAACGCCGCCCGCGGGTTACGCTGCCGCGGATTGCGCTCGAATTCCTCCGGTGTCAACGAGCCTGGCAGATTTTCCTCATTGCGCACATAGCTTACGTCAAGCCGCAGGGTCGTGCCGCCGTCGAGGCGATAGCCATACGTCGAATAGAGCCGCCGCCGTCTCTGCTCGCTGTGCTGCCGATACCCGTCCAGCTCCGTGTCGGTGAAGCCGAGGTAGAGGTCAAACGGTCCATACACCTGCCCTGTGGCCAGATGATTTTTGAAGAAACCGAACGATCCTGCTGCGCTGCGCACGTCCACGAGGCCCACGTCGTAGCCGGTCTTGGTGACCAGGTTAATCGCGCCTCCCAGGGCATTGGCGCCAAGCCGCAGGGCATTGGCCGCTTTGTAGACCTCGATGTATTTGGTGGAGAGCAATTCCAGGGCTTCGAAATCGCTAAAGCCGTCCGCGTTACCGTACAGAAAGCCGTCCAACAACATGTTCACGCCACGTAAGTGGAAATTGTTGCGCAGTCCTGAGCCGCGTATAGACAGCTGACTTTCATCCGCTGCCCCAAAACGGGGACGGATCAGCACGCCTGGCACGAAGTCCAGCGCGTCCTGGAGATTGGCGCCGCGGGACTCGCGGATGGCCTGTGTTTCTACCAGGGCGCTACCGCCCGGCACACGTTCCAGCTCTTGCCAGGCTTCGGCTGCGCTCCGGGTCCGTTCCGGGGATACGCCGCCTTTGAGAGAGCTGCCCGTGACTACCACGGCTGGCAGTTGCGTCGACGGTTCCTGCGCCTGCCCAGGCGCCATCCAGGTTAGTAGCAAGGCGCTTACCAGTAAGACTCGCATAATAGTTGTATTGCACTCCTTCCTCGGGTGCCGCAGGCGGGCGTGTGTAGACGCAACAAGGCGACAAAGCGCTTACGCTGGTTTTCATTGCGCCACGCCTGGGTTGAGCGTTGGATACCCCATGTCTACGCCGTGCACACGCGCCAAGGCCTACGTGGTGCTGTCATGTTCTGCGTTACGCTGCAGAGCCTTGCCGCGCTGGAGATGTACAGCCGGCATAACAGACAGAGCATCCCCACATAGTGCAGGCACTGCAGGTACTGGGCGATATGGGATACTGGCTAGAACGAAGAGCTAGAGGAAAGCGAGTGGAGGAGCGCGAGTCTGGACACTGGGGCGCGGTGCAGCGGAAATCTCCAGAGGAGGACGTGTGGGCGGCGGTTCCGCTACTGTGGGTAAGGCGAATGACAGCGCACACCCGCTCTGTGTCCCTGGCGTGTGTTGTACCAGAAAGAGCACCACACAGTCAGGGAGTGTCGGACGTTGAGATGTCGGAGTCTGAGGCGCTGTCTGGGCATGATCATGGTCAGCAGAGTCATGCGGTTCACCGTGCAGTGGTAATTCGGTCGCATGATGGACCAGATGTGGTCCGGAGACGGCAAGCAGTACGAGCAGCGACAGGATGGTACAAAGCGCGCTCAAGCGCATCCCTAGGACCCTACCCCCTTGTCGGGGGGCGCGCCAGAAGAGAGGCCTAGAGAAAGGTGTCGCTTGCGCACTGATAGGCACAATACAAACTCTTTTTCTGAAGAAACAGACTATGAACCTTTCTAAGAATTTACCGTATCTCTTCAAGAGAAACAAGCGGCATCCTCACCGATCTGTCTCACCCCTTCATGCCCATGGTCTGTTTTGATTTTAATGCTCATTAGTCCTATGACCGCTTTGCTGAGTTGTGCTTTCATATCGTCCCGTGAGTTACTCAGCATCGTCAGGGAGTCTAGGAAATTCCAACGGCCTTTTCGACTGCCACGCCTCCCAGCAGCGCCCTCCCCCGGCCCGCTCGCCTCATCTGATGGTCATCGCCCTAGCCCCTTTTGCTATTGGCCACCGTCCTGGGAATTCTCGCTTGCTCGGTGGCGTTGTCGTTGTATCTAAAGAAGATTAAAATACCGTTTAGTATTATATATGAGCATTATTTAGGGGTAAAAATACTTTTTTTGACATTTTTTCTGTTGAACGGTATTCTATACTCCATAAAGGAGTGAAGTACCATGAGCCTGGGCAAGGAGATTAAGAAAGCACGCATTGATAAAGGTTGGCAACAGAAGGATCTGCAAGAAGCTACAAGTTTCATTCAGAAGTATTTGAGTCAGGTCTTACTCGATAAAGTTGACCCGCGCTTCAGTATCGTCAAACGGATTGCTCATGCCTTGGGCGTGAGCATGGATACGCTCACCACAGAGGAGGACACCACACCACCGGCACCGCCCACACGCCAGCGGACGCGTCAGGCTGCTCCTGTGTCCTAGGAGCCTGACTGACGCGGTGCGAGGCGGGGTGGTGCATGGCCACGCTGAGCATGAGCGCCACGGCGGCGATCGGCGCACCCTGCAACCGGCGCTCCGGGCTGGCCGCCTCGTGCACACCCCGGAGCATCACCTCACGCTGGCGGCATGAGCCCAGGCCGGGGAGGTCCAGGCGACAGCGCCGTAGGGGCACGCCGCAGGGGCCAGGCCAGCGGACGCTGCAGCGGCGCCACCGCCGCCCGCCCACCGCCAGGCACGGCGCGGCGCCGCGACCAACGGGAGCGCCACCGCACTGCGCACAGCGACCCGCGTGGCCCGGCCTTTGCCCCAGCCTTTTCCGGCCAGGCGGCGGCGACAAACCAGCGCCCGCCCCGCCGCTATACTCTGATTCCGCCTGACTAGGCCGGGTTTTTGCTTCCTGGGCGCCCCTGGGGGCAGATGGGAACGCTGGCACCGCGCGCAGGCTGCGGCAGACGCGGGTGTTTGCGGCTGCAGCCCGAGCACGGCGACGGCGCGGGGTGGGCGGGGGCCAGAACTCCGGCAGGGGAACCCGCCGCAGCGAGCGCAAGCCGCACCGGCTGGAGCGCGAGGCGGGCGACCCTCCGTACGCGGAGGGCTCCCCAGCGGGGGGTATGGGGGCGCTCCCCCATGATCTGAAGCAATGCCTGGCAGCCCGGCCGAGGCGGAGCGGCAGCCCGGCGCCGAGGGTGCCCGACACAGCCTGAGAGCCGCGCTGCGCCGCGCTGACACGCAGCCGACCGCCGCGCAGACAGGTATACCGCTGGCTGTAAGAAGTGCCGCCGACGGCTGCGCGGCCAGCCCGCCGGCGAGGCACCGCCGCGAGCGCGCCAGCGGCCGACGCGGCGCGAGCTACCGATCAGGCCGTCCGCTCCTGCGCGAGCTGAGCGGCGGAAGAGACGCCCGATGAGGGGGCGGAGAAGCGCTGAAGGCACCATGCACATTCTCTCGCTGAGCCGACTCCGCGCGTTTTGGGCGCGGCATCCCGAGGCCGAAAGTCCCTTGCGGGCCTGGTACCAGGTCGCCAAGCAGGCGCGCTGGCAGCGCTTCACGGACGTGCGCACCAGCTATCGGAGCGCGGACCAAGTGGGCAAATTTACTGTCTTTAACATTGCGGGCAACCAGTACCGCCTGATCACGGTCATCCATTTCAATACCGGACGGCTCTATGTGCGGCACGTGTTGATCCATGCGGAGTACGATCGAGGGACGTGGAAGAACGAGTAGGCTGGCGTTGCCGCGCCAGCCCGCACTGAGGAGCACCGCCATGTCACTGGCTACCCTCTACGGGGACACACAGGACACCTATTTGACGTTAATTCGGACCTTCCCGCTACGGCCCCTGCGGGCCGCAGCCGACCTGGAAGAAGCGTTGGCGATCCTGGATACCTTAGTGATTCAGGACCGCCTCTCCGCCGCCGAAGCCGATTATCTGGCAGTGTTAAGCGATCTGGTGGAGCAGTATGAAGCCGAGGCCCATCCCATCCTCCCTGCCTCAGACGCCGCGATGCTGCAGCATCTGCTGGAGGCCCAGGCCGTCACCCCGGCCACGGTCGCGCAGGCGACGGGGATCAATGCGGCGACGCTGGAGGCGGTGCTGGCCGGGACCCAGGCCCTCACCCGCGAGCAGCTCAGCACGCTGGCGCGCTATTTTCAGGTCGCACCCACGGTGTTTGCCTTCGGGGAGTAGTCAGCGACCGCCGCGCCAGCGCAGCGGCAGCCGGCAACACACCGCATAAGCGCTTCCGGCACCACTGGGAGCGTCGTGTCACACAGAGGAGACGTCTCGATGTATAGTACGCGCGTTGGGGGACCTGCCCCAGATGGCCCGCTACGGGACCCACGACCCGGAAGCGGTCGAGGCCTTCCTCGTCCGCTATCCCTTCCTCATCCCCCTGTTAACGGAGTCCCTCGCACCGTTGGAGGTGGCCTTTGGCCCCGAGACGCCCTTCGTCGTCGCGTTGGAGCGCGATCCCGAGATGGCCGGGTGGGAGGATCTGCGGGTGGACGTCGAAACCACGCTGCCCGTCGAGGCGGCGGTCCGCCGCCTGGAGGCCTTTGCCACCGCGTGGTGGCTCGGGCAGCTGCCGCGCGCCGAGGGCAAACTCTTCTTTACCCTGGCGTGTGTATGAGTTTTGCCTGGCTGGACTCTGTGACGCTGGCCGAGGCGCTCCTGCAGGCGCGCATCACCTTGGTCCCAGAGGAGGCCTGTTGTCGCGCGGCCATCAGTCGCGTCTATTATGCGGTCTATGGCGTGGCGCACACGGATGCCCGTGAGCACGAAGGGCTCCAGCTTCCAACAACTGGTGACGCCCATCAGGGGGTCATCATGCACTATTTTCGGGGTCCAACTCCCCTCCATCGGGCGATTGGCGATAGCTTACGCCAGTTACGGAGCGTGCGCAATCGCGCTGACGACGACGACCAGTTTGACCACGCGGTGGCGCGGGCGGGGTTCGTCGTGCAGCGGGCTCGCACCCTCATGACCCAGCTTCAGGCCCTCACACCCCTCTCGCCGCCCTCTGCGGACGCGGGAGAGCCAGTGGGGACGACCGATGCCCCGCAGGATACGGAGGCGTGATGCCACCGCCTCACCGTCATCCACCCCACAATCGTCTTGACATCTATAGAGTAACGTCGTGACTACTCCCCGGCCTGAAGGCGGGAGCTTCGAGGGACACGTCCCAGAGACTGTAGTCCCAGTCTCAAGATGTTGAAGGCAGCGTTATGGTCGCGGTCCAAAGTCAACCCGCAACAGGCGCACGAGTGGACACGCTCTGCCAGCGTTTTTTTCTGGCGATGTCCACACCGACTGCAATCTTGCGAGGTATACGCGGGGTTGACCGCCACGCATCGCCTACCGGCCCATGCTGCCTTATACGCGAGAAACGTGGCAAACTGCGACCAGGCCGCATCCTGAATACTTTTGGCGAGACAATGATTATGCACCATCCGATGGACCGCCAAGTCTTCGACCGCGAGGATACCAAAACGATTCACCAGACGGCGGCTCTCTTGGTGGGCAAAGTTGGCGCGTCGGTTGGCGATGCGCTCATGGGCGCGGCGCACGATCGCCCGGCGCTGGCGTCGCTCCGCTGTGCCACGGGGAGCCGCCGACAACTGCCGTTGCGTGCGCTGCAGATCTTTTTCATCGGCGCGCAAGAACTGGGGGCACGCCGTCCTCTCGCCAGTGGAGAGGGTCGCAAAACGCAACAGCCCGACGTCAATACCTACGGCTTCATCGGTGTCTGGTACCGGCTGTGGATCGAACGCACACGCGATGGTCACGGACCATTTGCGCAGCGACGAGCGCCGGATGGTGCACGTTTTGGGCGTGCCTTCCAGCGGGCGATGCTCCACGACACGCACGGCGCCCACCTTCGAGAGTTTCAACACCCCCCCTGCCATCTGACAGCCGTTGCCGTACTGGGGGAACGGCAACGAATCGTAGCGGCCAGACCCACGGAAGCGCGGAAAGCCTGGGGTCTCTTGGCCCTGACAACGTCTGAAGAAGGCTTGGAAGGCCGGGTCAACGCGGACGGCCACGTTCTGCAGCACCTGCGCGTGGACGTTCGACAGCTCGGGGCAGCGCTGTTTGAGCGTGGGAAGGGTGACCGCTTGCTGGTGATAGGACAGCGACGCCTGCCCCTCTGCCCACGCCCGCTGGCGCGTTGCCAGAAAATGGTTGTAGAGCGTGCGGCACTCCTCAAGCTGGGCTGCCAGCACGTGCGCTTGTTTTTTCGTGGGCCTGAGTCGGTATTTCATTGTCTTAATCATGGCTATGAGTATAGCTTAATATGTGATGGAAGTCTCTCTGGAATCGTGCCTGCTCAGAAGCAGGCAATGCCGTATATCTCCGCCCTGAACGGCGGAGTTTTACGGCATCTGTGATAACGGTTACTCATACGCTTATGACGAGACCAAGCAGAAGCGGAGCGCCACGGTGATCATCGCAGTCGTCAGTCAAAAAGGCGGCACCGGGAAGACCAGCATCACCACGAACCTGGCGGCCTGTTATGCGGCCGCTGGGCACGAGCTCATGTTGGTGGACGCCGACCCGCAGCATTCGGCCCTCGACTGGCATGCCGACCGGCCGGCCACGCTGCCGCCGGTCCACGCTCTCCATCTCCCCGAGCAGAATCTGTTTCAAGAAGTCCAACATCTCCACCAGAAATACCCCCTAATCTTCATCGATGGCGGCGGCCGCATCACCGCGCCCGCGCGCGCTGGTGGATCAGCTCTGGGTGGTGGTCGCTGAGGTGGAGGTGGTGATCGCGCGTCTCATGCACTACAAAAACTTCACCGCGGAACAAGCCCGCGCTCGTATGGTCACCCAGCTCTCGAACGCGGCGCGCCTGGCACCATCTCTCGTAGTGTCTGACGGCTACAGCTGGTCTGGTCTCGCGTCACCGAGACCTTAGAACCATCTAAACCGTGCTCGTAGCGCTTTGAAACGCCCCATGAGCCGATGCGCCAGGGAGGGATTACGGAGCGTGCCCTCCGGGAGGGCCTCCACCTGTTGGCGCTGTAACAACGCCGGATTGTTTTTGTGCTTCTGGTACAAGAGCAGGCCTTGCTGGATGCTGCGCTGCACTAACACCTCCGGCGTCGACCAGTTAAAATAGCGGTACACTTTCGCCTGATTAATCAGCGTAATGGCCATGTCCGCATCAAACGCTTCAGTCAAGACAATACTCATAATCAAGGGGTATTGCTGCTTCAGGAGTTTGAGGAACTCCGTGGTATCTTCCTGGCCCACGGTGAGGTCCGCTACCAAGACGGCGATTTCTCTCCGATCCAAATAGTCGAGGGCTTTGTCGATACTCACCGCCCGATAGATTGGATGCTGTGGTCCACACAGTCGTTGCACCTTCAGATG
Organism: Pseudomonadota bacterium; assembly: GCA_005777235.1. Taxonomy (GTDB): domain Bacteria; phylum Tectomicrobia; class Entotheonellia; order Entotheonellales; family Entotheonellaceae; genus SXND01. Next base: position 3,771 of record SXND01000166.1, on the reverse strand, counting down.
CAGGTCAGCCGCGTTATCGAGCACTAGGAGCCCGGCCTCTGTGGTGAGCGACTCCTCCGTCTCGATCTCTTCCTGGGCGAGAATGGGTGCCGTCTCGGCGGTATCAAGGGCAATTTTGACCGCGTTGCCCAGAATGGCCCGGAGTTCGAGATTGTCCCACGGTTTGTTGATGAACCGGAAGACCTCCCCATCATTAATCGAGTGCATGATCGCGCCGAGATCGGAATACCCAGTGAGGAGCAAACGCATGGTGCCCGGGGACAGCTTTTTGGCTTCGCGCAACAGCTCATGTCCGAGCATTTTGGGCATACGCTGGTCACTGACAATCACGTGGATGGTTTCACGACCGAGAATGTCGAGCGCCGTCGTGCCATCCTCGGCAATAAAGACCTGGTACTGCGTCCGAAATAAGGCACGCAACGACAGAAGAATTTGCTTTTCGTCATCGACGAAGAGTACCTTGGCTTTGTTTTCCACGGCTTCTGTCCTTTTATGCTACGACTGATGTTGGCGTCACTGGCAGTGAGATGGTGAAGCAGCTCCCCTGCCCCACGGTCGACCGGACGGTGAGCGTACCGCCGTGTTGCTCGACAATCTGGTGACTAATCGCCAGCCCCAAACCCGTCCCTTCGCCGACATCTTTGGTCGTGAAGAAGGGTTCAAAAATATGCGGCAGCACCTCGGCAGGGATGCCCTTGCCGTTGTCGGCAATGGACACCTCAACATGTTTCCCCCTTCCCTTCGTGGTCAGCGTAATAACGCCGCCAAGGGTATCATCCATGGCGTGCGCCGCATTCACGATGAGATTGAGAAAGACCTGGTTGAGCTGCGATGGCGCGCACGTCACCAGCGGAATGTCTCCGTAGTGCTTCACAATCTCGGCTTTGTGTTTCAGCGTGTTCTGCGCGATGAGCAGCGTGTTATCCAAGCCTACGTTCAGATCGACGCGATCGATGGGCTTACGGTCGAGACGGCTAAAATCTTTCAGGCTGAGGACCATCTCCCGGATCTGATCGAGACCAGACAAACTGGATTCTAGCAAGGCGCCCATCTCTACGAAAATCTCTTCCTCCTGGAACGCCTTCGCCATGTCCGCCACGACCGTAAGCTGCTTGCGTAGCGTGGCATCATCATAGGGCACGGCATACAGGAGTTCGGCCTGCTGGCTGGCATGCTCCAGCAGCGTCATGACGGAGGGCCATTGCTCATGGACTAGGGCCACATTACTACGGCTATAGGCCAACGGGGTGTTGATCTCATGGGCCACACCAGCCACCATCTGCCCTAGGGCGGACATTTTCTCGGACTGGACCAGGCGTATCTGCGACTTCTTGAGTTCGTCGGAGGTTTTGGTCAGCTCCTGTGCCAGTTCGGCTTCCTTCTTCAGGGCCTCGTTGGCGGTCGTTAAGAGCGCCATACGCTTACGATTTCCCCACCACAATACCACATAGATGGCTATAGAGGCCACCAAGGCCAGATACCCGAAGAAGATCGTGGTATAGTACTGGCTCTGTTCGAGACGCTGGGCGTAGAATTGGTCATAGGCGCGACGGACATTCTGCAGTTTCCCAGTGGTGGGGACGGCAACCAGCGACGTCAGCAAGGCGTCCACCAGCGGCCGTTTCTGCAGTACCGTATCGGCATGGCGCAGGACATCCGCTAGGCGTTCACGTAGCAAGGTTGGCAGCGCTGTTTCTGCAGAGGTCATGAGCATCGCCTGCAGACGCTGGCGCACCGCTTGCACCGTCACCGCGGTACTCTCCTGAGGCTTCGTATGGTAATCCAGCAGACCGGTCACTAGCTCTTGCACGTGAAGCTGTAATGCCTTGGGCATGGTCTGCGCTGCCAGCATAGCCTCGGCAAGAGACTGCAGGCTCAAAGGGAGAAACTCGGCAGAGTTGCGTAGAATGGCATTGGTGCTCTTAAATTGTTCCACCAGATCACTTTTTTCTGCCACCACCGCCTGATACTGCCCAAGCGCCCTGGCAATGGTGGCATCCTGCCCTTGCAGGGCCTGTAGAGCGGTGACGAGCTGCTGCCCAAGCTGGCTTCCATCATGCAGCCCACCGACGAGCGGATCATAGTTACGGTGTAAACTCAGCCGAGACTTCAGGACGTCTTCACTCCAACGGGCATCCACAGCATCCAGCTGTGTCATGGTCCCTGTAATAGCATAATGCTGTGCGACATCTATCGGCCGCGACTGGCGATAGAGCCTGTCTCCTCCGAAGAAAGCGAGAGTACCACACGCGCACGTCAGAACGACTGTGCGCAAGGTATGCATCTTCATCCGTTGTCTCCTCTCTGCAAGCTGCGTCGCCTGCCCTGAACTCCGTAGACTTATTTATGGGCGCTCTTGTTACTGGTCGTGGCCTCGAGCTGCTCGCCCGTCAGGCTGCGCAGAAATTGAATAATGACACTGCGATCTTGCTCAGGCATGGTCCGACCCAGCTGGTATTTGGCCATCACCGCCACGGCCTCTTCCAGGGTTTTCGCGGCTCCGTCATGAAAGTACGGGGGGGTGAGCGCGACATTGCGCAGACTGGGCACTTTGAACATAAAGCGATCTTGCTCTTTCTTCGTCACATTATAGCGCCCGTAATCTGCCTCGGTGATGTTGCCTCGATCCTGGAAATAATTCCCCATAACGCCAAAATACTGGAACATGTTGCCACCGACATTGGTGCCTTGATGGCAGGCAATGCAACCATAACTCTTGAACAGCTCATAGCCCTGCTTTTCCTCCGCGGTAATGGCCGTGGCCTCGCCACGTAAGTATTTATCAAAGCGTGATGGCGTCACGAGCGAACGTTCATAGGTGGCAATAGCATCCTTCATGGTCTGTGGCGTCATCCCCGTGGGGTACAGTGCCGTGAAGGCACGCTGATACTCGGGGTCTTGCTTCAGCTTCGTCATAGCCTCGGGCCAAGAGCTGGCCATCTCGGGTGCGGCATGCACCGGACCATCTGCTTGCTCTTCCAGCGAGCCCGCGCGCCCATCCCAGAACTGCCGGAAGTTCAAGCCGCTATTGAACACGGTTGGCGCATTCATTCCCCCTTCGGCGCCTCCCACCCCTTTGGACACTCGCAGCCGATCCACGCCACCCTGATCCAGGGCGTGGCACGAGGCACAGGCGATCGTATTATCCCGTGACAAACGCGGTTCGTGAAATAGCCGTTTCCCCAGGGCCACTTTGCCTGGGTCGTAGCTCACTTCCGGGAGTGGCTTGATGGGCTCATTCAGATCGGCGGCATACAGACGCGGAGGAGAGGCGAGGAGGCCGAGTCCTAAGAGTAATGGCCACCATGCCCACCAGGGGCGTCGTTTTGGATTGTTGTGTGCAGGTATAACCTCTCTCTTCACAGGCAAGATCAGCCCTCCTAAGCACGTTGTTTGCTCCAGAGTCGGGATGACGCAGAGCATAAGTTCATAATACATCACATGGCATTTAGAGCTGTCACCAGTCCTCTCACACTCCTGATGTATCCCTATTATCGGCATCTTGTGCGCAGGACTTGACGGGAGTGGTCCCACACCAGCGTGGGGTAGGGGGAGGCGAGCCGACGGAGTCCCGCCCTATCATTGCCGTGAATACATACAACACCTGTAGGCGCTACCATGGCCTTTGAATAGCTCACGGGGAAGGATGGGGAGCGCTATGGCAAGTAGTCGATGGGGTATCTGTCATGAATGTCACAAAAAAAGCCAGGGGTTGCGTCGTAAGGCGCAACCCCTGGCTTGTGCTGAACGGGGCCGACGAGACTCGAACTC
>SXND01000165.1 GCA_005777235.1 Pseudomonadota bacterium | reverse complement strand
TTCCAGCAGTGCGCTCAGCCCGGTAGCCGTGGTCGCCCCAAACGACGCCAGCAAGTAGTCGGAATACAAATCTGCTATCGGTTGTGATTTCATACGGGCGATTCTACACTTTTTTCGTTCCAGTCGCGTAAGGTGAGTTCCTGACTGACTTCTTTGTCAGATGCTCGCCTCTCCCTGTGCGCCTTGCCCTACCGAGAACCTCTGCACATATCAGCATCTACTGCCTTTTGTGCCTCTGATACAGCCTCTGGTGTAGATTTTGCCACAGCGTGGGATGTCCACAGCAAGGGCTCATCCATCACACGCACAGCAAGGGGGCACCCATTGAGATGCATCATCAAGAACTGGCTCGGCACCACCCTCGGCGCCATGGCCGTCATCGGCAGCGCCATGCTGCAGCCAGCCATGGCAGAAACCGTCCTGCGCGTTGCCATGACCGCCGGTGATGTCCCGAGTACGATTGGCCAGCCCGATCAGGGCTTCGAAGGCTATCGCTTCGTGGGCTATAGCCTGTATGACCCGCTCATCCTCTGGGATCTGTCGCGGGCCGATGTCGTCGCCGATCTGCGGCCAGGGCTGGCGACGTCGTGGGCCGTTGACCCTGCCGATCCGCGCCGCTGGATTCTGCAGCTGCGGCAGGGCGTCAAGTGGCATGACGGTTGCGATTTCACGGCGGCAGACGTGGTGTGGAATTTTGCGCGCGTCACCGATGAGAAGGCGCCACAATTCCATCCTAAACAGTTTGCCCTGATCCGCGACCGCACCAACAATATGGAGAAAGTCGAGGCCGTGGACGACTATACGGTGGCGGTAACGACGCGCCAGGTAGACGCGCTGTTACCCTACCAGCTGAGCTACTGGTTCATGGTCAGCCGTTGCAAACTGGAGTCTCTCAACTACGATTACGCCGCCTACCAGAAGAGTCCTTCCGGCACTGGACCCTACAAGTTTGCGCGGCTTGTCCCGCAGGAGCGTCTCGAACTGCTCAAAAACCCGCACTACTGGGATAGCAAGCGCATCCCTAAGCATGACCGTCTGGTGCTCATCCCGATGCCGGAGGCGACCACACGAGCCGCGGCCTTGCTGTCGAATCAGGTGGATTTCATCGAAGCCCCCTTGCCGGACACGATCCCCAGGCTGCAGAGCGCCGGCATGCAGATTGTCACCAATGGGTATCCGCACAATTGGGCCTATCAGTTGAACTTTGTCGATGGGCCGTTCAAGGATGTGAGGGTGCGCAAAGCCGCCAATGTGGCGCTGAATCGGGCGGAGATGAAGGAGCTCCTGCGCGGCTACATGATCGAGAGCTACAGCACCCTGCTGCCGTCAATGCCCTACTATGGTGAGCCGTCATTCAAGCCAACCCACGATCCCAAGCAGGCCACTGCTTTGTTGAAAGAGGCGGGGTGTTATCCCTGTAAAATCACCTTTGCCATCTCGACGTCCGGTTCTGGGCAAATGCAGCCCTTGCCGATGAACGAACTGGTCAAAGCCCAGCTCGAAGCGGTGGGCTTTAAGGTGAAACTGGAAGTAATGGACTGGAATGCCTTGCTCGATCTGGTGCGGCCCGGGCGTGCGAAAGCGTCGAATATCGACGCCATTAACGTCAGCCGCTCGATGCAGGATCCGTACAGTGCCCTGTTCCGGCATGTGTACACCAAGGCGCAGGCACCGGCAGGATCGAACTGGGGGCATTACAGCAATGCGGCGGTCGATGCCTTAATTGAGGACATCTATGCCACCTTTGACGCCAAAGCCCAGCTGGCCAAACTGACCAAACTCAACGAAATGTTGACGGATGACGCAGTGATGCTGTGGGTGGCACATGACGTCAATCCACGTGCTCTACATCCGCGTGTGCAAGGCTTTGTGCAGGCGCAGAGCTGGTTCCAGGATCTGACACCGATCCGCGTGCTGGACTAAGGAGAGCGCACGATGTTCGCCTATATCATCCAACGGGTACTGTACGCCCTTCCCATTGCGCTGGGGGTGAGCCTTGTGTGCTTTACCTTGATTTATCTGGCGCCGGGTAATCCCCTGCAGACGTTGCTGCCAGAGAGCGCCAGCGCCGAGACGGTAGCCATGATTAAAAAGGCGTACGGACTCGATAAGCCCATTCCCGTGCAATATCTCATCTGGTTGGGTCGGGCCGTCACCGGGGATCTGGGGCGCTCCATTGCGAGCGGACGCCAGGTGAGTGAGGAAATTACCAAGGCGCTGTCCAACACCATGGTCCTGGCGCTCGGGGCCATCAGTCTGTCCTTCAGCCTGGCCTGTCTCCTGGGCGTGACGGCCGGCTACCTCAACGGCAGTTGGGCGGACCGCGTGGTCACCGGCATCGCGGTGGTGGGCGTCAGTGTGCCGAATTACTGGCTGGGCATGCTGCTGATTATTGTCTTTGCGGTCGAACTGCAGTGGTTACCAGCCACCGGCATGGGACCAGGTGGTTCCAGTACCTTTCACGTCTGGGATCCGCAGCACCTGCGGCACGTCCTGCTGCCGGTGCTGACGCTGTCGATGATCCCCATGGGCATCATCGCCCGTACTACCCGTGCGGCGGTGGCCGAGACGCTGAACCAGGAGTTTGTGCACACCCTGCGCGCTAAAGGTCTCAAGGCCCGCATGGTGGCGTGCCACGTGATCAAGAACGCCCTGCCGCAGATCCTCGCGGTTATGGGGCTGCAGTTTGGCTATCTCCTGGGGGGCTCCATCCTGGTGGAAACAGTGTTTACCTGGCCGGGGACGGGTTTTCTGCTCAATAAAGCCATTTTGACACGCGACATTCCCGTGTTGCAGGGGGTCACGTTGATGCTGGCGACCTTTTTTGTCGTCACCAATCTCCTGGTCGATCTGTTACAAACCGTAGTGAATCCACGTATGCAGCGGCATTAGCCCAGCAGTGATACTCCCTGGACACCATCCCCGGAGGGCAACAACATGATCCATCAGATAACGGCTCACAGCCCGACAGTGGCCCGACGGAAGACACCGGCCGAGGTGCCACCCAAGGCACGCAGTTATTGGCAGAGCGTCCGGTATCGGCTGTGGCACGATCACCTCACGCTCTGTTTCGGGGCGGTGGTGCTGCTCATCATGCTCTCGGCGCTCGGCGCGCCGTGGCTCGCCCCGGTGGATCCCTATCAGACGAGCGTGATGGCGCGTCTGAAACCTTTTGGCTACCAGGGCCATCTGCTCGGTACCGACGAACTCGGACGGGACATGCTGAGCCGTCTGCTCTATGGCGGACGCGTGTCCTTGACCATGGGCATGGTGCCCGTCCTGCTGGCCACCTGCATCGGAGGCAGCCTGGGCATTGTGGCTGGCTATGCCGGGAAACATCTGAACATGGCTATCATGCGTGTCATGGATGTCTTCTTTGCCTTCCCCTCCATTCTGCTTGCCGTCGCCATTTCCGGCACCATGGGTGGCGGCTTGCGCAATGGCTTACTGGCACTGACCCTGGTGTTTATTCCCCCCTGTGCCGGATCGCCGAGACGGCGACCACCCAGGTCAGCCATCTGGACTTCGTGGATGCGGCGCGGGCCAGCGGCGCCGGGCTCTGGAGCATCATCTGGCACCATATCCTGGGCAACGTGCTCGGGCCGGTGTTTGTCTATGCCAGCGGCCTGGTCAGTGTCAGTATCCTGATTGCCTCGGGCCTGAGTTTCCTCGGCCTTGGTGTGGAGCCCCCACAGCCGGATTGGGGCTTGATGCTGAACACGTTACGCCAGGCTATCTATATCGCCCCACTGTTGGCCGCGCTGCCAGGCGTGCTCATCTTTCTTACGTCGATCTGTTTCAACTTATTGAGCGATGGCCTGCGGACCGCTATGGACGTGCGCCTGTGACCCCCAGCCTAAGGAGACCTCGGATGTCTATCCTCTCTTCGGCACCAACCGCCTTGTATCCTGGTGGTCTCATCGCAGACCGCGGTGGTCCGGCACAGCCGTTGCTCACGGTGAAAAATCTGCGCAAGTATTTTCCGGTGCATGGTGGCCTCCTGAATCGCACCGTGGGGCATATCCAGGCGGTGGACGACGTCAGTTTCAGCGTCATGAAAGGTGAGACGCTCGGCATTGTGGGCGAAAGCGGCTGCGGTAAATCCACCCTGGCGCGTTTGATCCTCCATCTCATCCAGCCCGATGCCGGGGAACTCCTGTTTGACGGCGAGGCCGTGGACACCTGGCGGGGCCTGTCGCTGTCGGAATTCCGCCGCAACGTCCAGATGGTGTTCCAGGATTCGTATGCCTCGCTCAATCCGCGGATGCCCGCCGAGGATTCTGTGGCCTATGGGCCGCGGGTGCACGGCGCCCCCCCCCCCACAGAGGCCCGCGCCCTGGCCCGCGACCTCCTGCATGCCGTGGGGCTCGACCCGGCGCTGTTCGGGCCGCGCTATCCACACGAACTCTCTGGCGGGCAAAAACAGCGCGTCAACATCGCCCGCGCTCTGGCCCTGCAGCCGCGCCTGGTTATTCTCGACGAGGCCGTTTCAGCGCTCGATAAATCCGTTGAAGCGCAGGTGCTCAATCTCCTCCTGGATCTGAAAGAGCGCCTGAACCTGACGTATCTGTTCATCTCGCACGATCTGCACGTCGTGCAGTTCATCAGTGACCGCGTGCTGGTGATGTATCTTGGCCATATTGTCGAGATTGGTCCTGTGGAAGCCATCTACCAGGCGCCGCAGCACCCGTATACGCGCGCCCTGCTGGCCTCGCGCCTGTCCATGGACCCGCAGGTGCGCATGACCGAGCCGCCGCTGCTGGGCGACCCACCCAATCCTATCGCGCCCCCTTCGGGCTGTCGCTTCCGCACCCGCTGTCCCCAGGCGCACGCTGTCTGTGCTCAGGTGACACCGCACTTGCCCATATCCCTGCATGGCGTGCGGCATGCCGTGGCCTGTCACCTCTACGATGCCGCGTCGGGGCACCCGGAGGCGGTCCAGGATAAAGGGCACCGCCCCAGCCTGGCTCTGCCACTCTCTCGCCCCGTAGAAGTGGCAGAGCCAGGGCACACGGCTATTCCCCTGGCGCAACCCTCCGCCTCCCCGCCTTCGTCGCCCCTGGTCGAGGTGCATGACCTGTGCGTGCGCTTCGTGTCGCGTGAGGCTACGGTGCACGCCGTGAACCGCGTGAGCTTTACCATGCAACCGGGGGAGGTTCTATGCATCATCGGCGAATCCGGCCCGGGCAAGAGCGTCACGTTGCGCGCCCTGATGCGCCTGCTCCCACCACGTAAGACCGTCCTCACCGGCGCCATCCGCCTGGCTGGCCATGACATGCTGGCGCTCGCCCCGGGGCCATTATCCGCCCTGCGCGGCACGACGGTGGCGATGATCTTCCAGGAGCCCATGACCGCCCTGGACCCGGCCTATACCATTGGGCGACAAATCGCCGAAACGGTGGTGCGCCATGCGGGCTGTAGCTATCGCGTTGGTTCCCAGCGCGCTCTCGACTTGCTCAACCTGGTGAAAGTGCCGTCGGCACAACGCCGTCTCGCCGCTTATCCACATGAACTGTCTGGCGGACTGCGACAGCGCGCCATGATCGCCCTGGCACTGTCCTGCCGCCCCAGGCTGCTCCTGGCCGATGAACCGACGACCGCCCTGGACGCGACGGTGCAGATGCAAGTGCTGATTCTCTTGCGGCAATTGCAGGCCGAGCTGGGCATGGGGATCATTTTCGTCACCCACGACCTGGGTGTTGCGGCGGAGATCGCCGATACCATGGCCGTGATGTACGCCGGACGCGTGGTGGAGACGGGCCGCGTTGAGGCCGTGCTCCAGCGTCCCCTCCACCCGTATACGGCCGCGATGCTGTCTTCGACCATTGTCGGACACAAGCGTGGCACGCGCCTTGAGGCCGTGCCTGGTGCACCGCCTGACCTGCGTCGCTTACCCCCAGGCTGTAGCTTTGCGCCGCGCTGCGCCTCGGCCAGCGCCGAGTGTCTGACGACCTTGCCTCCCGCGCAGCCGTTTGAGGACGGCCGTATGGCCTGCTGTCTGCGACTTGCCCCGGATGGTACGCTGGAGACAGGGTAGACGTAGAGCCGCGAGGCGATTGGTCGAGACCATCGCACTTCTTGCAATGAGCGGCACCAGACCCGACAGCACCACTAACTGGAAGACACTGCGAAACTGCTCGGCATGGTCACGCTGCCGTGCTCGCAGGGCTTCCAATACCATTGATCTCTTTCAGCACCTTATCGTCAGCGTTCGTCACGGCCAGCTTGAGGTCTTTGCCATTGACCTCCCTATGCACGTAGCTCTACAACGCTAAGGCACGCCGAATGATGTCCACTTTCGAGGTCTCCTCCTTCTACACCAAGTCTGTGAGGAGCTTTTCAAGCTGCTCTGGATCTTCAATGGTCATTCTTGGCATAAATCTTCCTACGGCTATGTGTATATTCCATGGCTTTTCAATATAAATGCCAGGTATTTTTTGTGGTCTTGTACACTGTGGTTGACGAGATCATGCCGGGCGCTGGGGCTCCACTGCGCGGCATCGCCACGTTTCACCCACTGCAGCCCATCCAAACGCGCCGGCAGCGGATAGCGGATAGAGGAGGAGATCCCTATGAACATTGGCCTGTTTGCTGTTGGTGCTGGGCGAGCGGCCCGTCCAGAGGTGCTGGCCCAGCTTGCCAGGAAAGCCGAAGCCATTGGCTGTGAATCCCTCTTTGCCCCCGAACATACGGTGCTGTTTCCGCCTGAAAATTACACCTCGGCCTATCCGTATGCCGACGATGGCAAGATCAGCGGTATGCGCGGCGATACAGATCTGCTCGACCCGTTTCTGGCCCTCACCTGGGCCGCCGCCCACACGACAACGTTGCGGCTGGGCACCGGCATTTGCCTGGTGCCACAACGCAATCCGCTGATTACCGCGAAAGAAGTGGCGAGCCTGGATGTGTTAAGCGGCGGCCGGTGTCTCTTTGGCGTGGGCATTGGCTGGCTCAAAGAAGAGTTTGAGGCCCTGGGTGTGCCGTACGCCCGGCGGGCTGCCCGGACCCGCCAGTATGTCGAAGCCATGAAGGTGCTGTGGACTGAGGAAGACCCGCAGTTTCATAGCGAGTTCTGCAGCTTTGCGCCAGTGAAGCTCCACCCGAAACCGGTGCAAAAACCCCACCCGCCCATTCTCTTTGGAGGCGAAAGTGATCCAGCCCTGCGGCGCGTCGTAGAAGTCGGTGATGGCTGGCTCGGTTTTAACGTGTCGGTGGCAGAGGCGGCGAGCGCCATCGCCCGCATGCGGCAGTTGGCGGCTGAGGCGGGCCGGGACTTTGATACGCTGGATATCGGTGTGGCCCCGTATACCAAAGAGTTACCCATCACGCTGGAGACGCTCACACGCTATCGTGATGTCGGGGTGCAGCGTGTCGTGCTGATGAACCCCACCACGCGGGCCGCGCAGATTGATGCGGCCTTGGACGACATCGGCAATACGCTGGTGCACCCCGCCCAAGCGCTGTAAACTGCACGGTGTAGGGAGGCGTGACGTCAGGTCTGCTCCCCGCCCGCGCTGTGCGAGCGGTTGCAAAATCCAGGTCAACTCGGACACACCAGCTGGCTCTGCACGTGCTGTTTCATGGAGAACAGAATAGCGTAGAGCAATGTATTGCGAGACTTTTCTACTAAAAGAACCTGTCTGAAGCGGATAACGGCCCCGGCATGCGCTTCCAGTGCGGACGGGCGCCCATGCCTCAGATCGCGTTGCATGGCATTGGTCCCACCTGGGGGAAATACGCCAGCTCCGCCATGGAGGTGGCAAGCACATCGGCAGACAGCGTGACGCCCTGGTTCTGCGCCACCGCGACACTCTCCTGCATCACGCCTTCCGTTGTTCCCAAGGCGCGTGTGCCCCCTCTCCCCCCCTCGCGCTGCTGCACTCTCTGAGCCAGTCTCACCCCGGCGCACCGCCAGGCGCTCGATACTATGTGTGATATAGATCTCCTAACACCCAGTCGAACCGTTGGGTACATTGTGGGTCACGAGCTCGTAGGCATGTGACGCTGCGACATGGTGATGCCATCACCTCGCATCACCGACGAGCTATGTACTAGAGGCAGTCGTGCGCATACTGACACAGACGGCTTCTCCCCTGTTCCCTATGCTTTTGGAGGGTGTATGCACAGTCAAGGTTCCAGACGTCGCGTCTGCCAGCCTGTACTCTACGCGGTATGTGCCGTGGCGGTGTGGACCCGTCCTGGCGCAGCGCAGTTTCTGGTGGTGGACACCACGCCACCGACGATTACGGCCACAGCCAAGACCGCGCCCAACGCCAACGGTTGGTACCGTTCCAATGTCACGGTGCGCTTCTCCTGCACTGACACCGGGTCCGGCATTGCCTTCTGTCCGGCCCCAGTCCTCGTATCCACCGAAGGCGCTGGGCAGGTGATCTCTGGCACCGCCCGCGACCGGGCGGGGAACACCGCCAGCGCCAGCGTCACGCTCAACATCGACAAGACGACGCCGGGGATGAGTGCGACGCTCGCGCCAGCCCCCTCGCCGAGCGGCTGGTGGACAGCGCCGGTGACCGTGACCTTCCTCGCGACTGACGCGCTGTCGGGCCTGGCGCCGGGCAGTGTCACCGCGCCGGTGACGCGCTCAACTGATGGCGCCAACCAGTCTGTCCTGGGTACGGCTGTTGACCGCGCCGGAAACACCACGACCTTGACGAAGCTGGTCAACATCGATACCACGGCGCCGGTGATCACCATCACTTCCCCCACCGGCGACTCGGTACCCGCAGGGACGACGTCCCTCACCATGACCGGCCTGGTGACTGATACCGTGTCTGGCGTGGCCAGCCTGATCGGGAACGGCCCTCCCATCGAGGTCCGCTCAGACAACACCTTCAGCTACGGACCGTTGCCGCTGGCGAGTGGCCTCAACACGTTCGCGCTGGTCGCCACCGACCACGCCGGGAATGTGCGCAATCATACGGTGTCTGTGACCGTTCCCGTGCCTCCTCCTCCGCCTGTGTGCACAAACCTGGTGCAGGACCCACAATTCGATCTCGGTGAGTCGGGATTCACCGCGCAGGACGCCAGTAGCCTGGTGAGCCGTACCAACCAGTTGCCCCTTGAGGGCCCGTACAGCCTGCACATTGCCACCGCGGGCTATGGCAATAACCTGTGGTGGGTCCACGAGTTTGCCGGTGGCCGTGCCAGTCACTGGACGGTCAGCGCCCGCCTACGCTCAGACGTGGCCAGCACTGCCGATCTGCAATTCTGTGCCATGGCGTACTACGCGAACGGCGCACTGGATCTGCAATGCACGCCAGTAAGCGGTGCCGTGGGTGACAAAGGCACGGTCACAGCGGAGCTGGCGCTCGACTCCGCCGAGCCCCTGGAGACGGTGCGCATTCGTATGTATCAGGAAGGTAGCGCGCCGCTGTCGTTCACGCTGGATGCGGCGTTTGCGTGTCTTGACGTGGTCGAACCGCCTCCCCCCGGTGGCGGTGGTGGCGGTGGTGGCGGTGGTGG
>SXND01000164.1 GCA_005777235.1 Pseudomonadota bacterium | reverse complement strand
TTTTCAGCTTGAGGCTGCAAAGCGTGGCATGCCCCTGGAGCAGTTTCTCCAAGAAGAAATCGGTGCGAAGGTGTCCGTGGTCACGCCCGAGCAGGCCAAGGCGTTTTATGAAGCGAATAAAAATCGCATCAAACAACCATTCGAACAAGTCACCGATCAAGTGACTGCCTACTTGCAACAACAAGGGCAGGAACAACGTGGGAAGGCCCTCTTGCAAGAATTACAGCCCCAGTACCAGGTGATGGTGGCGTTACGGGCCCCGAAGGTTGATGTCCCGACCGAGGGCGAGCCAGCGCTCGGCCCGGCGCAGGCCCCCGTCACCATCGTGGAGTTTTCGGATTTTCAGTGTCCGTACTGTCGCCAGGTGCAAGCCCCGCTGAAAAAGATCCTCGCCGAGTATGAGGGCAAGATCAGACTCGTCTTCCGGGATTTTCCGCTACGTAATATCCATCCCCAAGCGCAAAAAGCCGCCGAGGCAGCCCACTGTGCTGGGGAACAGGAGAAATACTGGCCCTATCACGATAAGCTCTTTAGCGCCACGAATTTTCACATGGACGATCTGAAAAAATTCGCCCAGGAGTTAGAGCTCAATCTGGAGCAATTCACCACCTGCCTGGATTCCAATAAGCATGCGAAAGGCGTGGATGCGGATATGCTTGATGGGCAAAACGCTGGGGTGAGTGCCACGCCATCCTTCTTCATCAATGGCTATCCCGTGAGTGGCGCGGCGTCCTACGAACGTTTGAAGGAACTGGTCGAGGCGGCTCTAGCCCAGGTGGCTAGCACACAGAAGCCCAATTAGCCGATGGAGACCTCTGAAGCGCGTCGTCGCTTTACCGCCCTCGTGGAGCAGCCCCACGGCACCTTTCGCTTGGCCGAAGGGGCGTTGCTCATTGCACAGGAAGAATATCCCACCCTGGATATCGTGGCGTATCTGCGGCGTTTGGATGCGATGGCCGACGTCGTGGCCGGACGTCTCGGGTTGGAGATCGAGCCAGAGCACATCGTGGCCCAGCTCAACACGTATCTCTTTGATGAGCAAGGTTTTCGTGGTAATCAGACGCAGTATTATGATGCACGCAACAGTTTTTTGAATGAGGTGATTGAGCGCAAAACGGGTATCCCCATTAGCCTCTCTGTGGTCTACATCGAAATTGCCAGACACGTCGGGCTCCCCATTGTGGGGGTGGGAATGCCCGGACATTTTTTGGTGCGCTATAGTGCCCAGCCGACCGTCTTCTGGATTGACCCCTATTATCGTGGTCGCATCCTCAATGAGGCCGACTGCCAGGAACACCTCGCCGAGATGTATGGCGACCGGTTGCCCTGGGAAGCTGCCTATGGCGCGCCGGTCAGCGACCACGCGGTTCTCCAACGCATGCTCTACAATCTCAAGTCCATTTACGTGCAGCAGGGGGATCATCACCGCGCCCTCGGCGTGGTCGAACGCCTGCTGTTACTCCGCCCGGACGTGTCCACCGAAGTGCGGGATCGCGGCTTATTACAGGCACAGTTAGGGGCCGTGGACATGGCGCTGGACGATCTGCAGCATTACTTGCAACTCGCACCAGACGCCCCTGATGCCGCGGTGGTGGCACAGCACATTGACGCCTTGCAGCGCCATCTCCGTCGGACGCCGTAGGCGGGACTGAGGCGTTGGGTGGCGGTATGAGCGGCCTCTATGCCCCTGCGCCTGGTTCCGCTATAATAGGCGCCACGAGCCTGCCGGCGATTACGGATTCTGTGTAGTCGACGTACTCCCCTGACTCAAGTCAGGGGACTCTGCGGAGTCAGTGTCGAGCAGACTCAGTGCCGTGAGGCGCTCCGTTGCATTGGTCATGATACCCCTCGATGCGTGCCCGTCTTGGGCTCTCTCGTCTGTCGGTACATGGCCGTGCTGAGTCGCACACTGTGCGGCAGATTCAACAAGCCTTTGCAACATTGTCGAGGCAAACGTCACCCGCGCAAGCGGTGTCCCGGGTAACCGGCGAAAACTTCCCTGGTCCCAGGCTGTGCTGTTGCCAGGCTGTATCCACTGGGACCAGACGTTTGAGCAGACACCCTGCCTGCGACAGCAGGTACCGCTGTGTCCTCCCCCCGCTGAAGCGAGGGGTCTCCATAGCGGAAATTTTAGGAGGCATGCATGGCGCTACGTACGCCGCAACAATACCGGGCCAGCTTACAAGATGAGCGGGTCATCTATTACAAGGGTGAGCGCGTCCACGATCTCGCTACGCACCCCGTGTTGCGGGTAGCCGTCCAACACGCCTGTATTGACTATGAGATGGCGGAAGATCCGCGCTATCATGACCTCGCGGTGGCGCACGATCCGCAGACCGGGGAAGAGATCAGCCGCTATTATGCCCTGCCGCGCACGAGTGACGATTTACTCAAACGCAGCCAGCTCATTGAAACCGCCACCGGTCTTGGCCGTACTCTGGTGGTGCTCATCAAAGAAATTGGCACCGATGCGCTGATGGCCCTGCACGTGGTGGCACGGCGTATGGATACGGCCCTACACACGGACTACCTCAGTCGGGTGCGCCAGTTTTACCAGTATTGTGCCCAGAATGATCTGGCTCTCGCCGTGGCGCAGACGGACGTCAAAGGCGACCGCAGCCTCGGGCCATCGCAGCAGATCCACCCGGATTACTACCTGCGCATCGTCGAAGAGCGCCCCGACGGCATTGTCGTGCGCGGCGCTAAAATTCACACCTCCGTGCTGACCAACGCCAACGAAGTGATCGTCCTGCCCACCCGCAACCTGTCCGAGGCGGATCGGGATTACGCCGTGGCGTTTGCCATTCCGGTCAATACACCGGGTCTCAAGATGATCTGTAGTCCCTACGGTGCCCCGCGTGCCGGCGGACACGATCATCCTATCACCTCGCAGCACAAGATGATGGAGACCCTCACCGTGTTTGACGATGTCTTTGTGCCACGCGAACGGGTGTTCTTGCAGAAAGAATGGCAGTTTGCCGGCGACCTCGCCAAGACGTTTGTGGAATTTCATCGCTTCACCGCCATTTCGTATAAACTGCCACTCACCGATGCCCTGGTGGGCGCGGCGCAACTGATTGCCGAGTACAACGGTCTCACCCGCGCTGGCCACATTCGGGAAAAAATCACCCGGCTCATCGCTTATACCCAGACCCTACGCGCCTTAACGGTGCAGGCGGCGCAGCAGTGCACCATCGCAGAAGAGGGCCTGGCCGTGCCCAGCCCGTTGCTGGTGAATATCGCCAAGCTGCACTTTGCCGAGCACTATCACCAGATGCTGGCATACCTGCAGGACATTAGCGGCGGCATTCTGGTGACGGCACCGGGCGAAGAGGATCTGCGCAATCCTGAAACGGGTCCGTTTATCGAAAAATATCTCGGGGGCAAAGCGGGCGTCTCCGCGGCAGACCGGCTCCGGGCCCTGAGCATGATTTCGGAACTGACCTCCTCGGATTTCGGGGGCTACCAAGCGGTACTGGCCATTCATGCCGAAGGGTCGATTGAGGCCGAAAAGCTGACGATTCATCGCGAATACGATTTTCGTCCGAGCCTCGCCCTGGCAAAATACATTGCTGGACTCAGTGACTAACACCACCTCAGGAGGGGTACCCATGCCATTCGATCCCAACCTTTTCCGCCAGGTCCTGGGCCGTTTTGCCACGGGCGTCACGGTGATCACCACCGCGCATCATGGTGTCAAGCACGGCATGACCGCCAACGCCTTCAGTTCCGTTTCCCTCAATCCGCCGCTCATTCTGATCAGTGTCGACAAACGCGCCAACATGCACGAATTGCTCAACGAGGGTGACGCCTTTTGTGTCAACATCCTGGCCGAACACCGTCAGGACTGGTCGGGCTGGTGGGCCGGGAAAGCCCCCAAAGAGGGGGATCAATTTGTCGGCATCCCCCACACCACCAAAGCCACCGGCAGCCCGGTGCTGGATGAATGCGTGGCGTACATCGACTGTACCGTCTGGGCGCGCTATCCTGGTGGCGATCACACCTTGTTTGTCGGGGAAGTGCAGGAAGCTGGTTTATCAGCGGATGCCAATCTCAAACCCTTGCTGTTTTTTGCCAGCCGCTATCGCACCCTCGCGGAGGATGCCTCCTAGCAGGATGGCGTGCTTGAGACCACCCGTCATAATGCCGGGTGGTCTCAAGCCCCTCCTGCCTCTTGCAGCAGTCCATCAACGACTAGAATACACCCGTGTGAACGCTGTGGCGTTCACCTGCCTGATAGCCTCGCCCCGTAGAAGGAGACCCCATGGCTGACGAGATCCTCTGTACTGTGCAAGACGGTATCGCCACGCTCACGCTGAATCGCCCCGAGAAGCGCAATGCGATTAACCTGGCGATGATGGACGGTTTACTGGCGTATTGTGATGACCTAGAGCAGCGCCGTGACGTGCGCGTGGTCGTACTCCGTGGTGCGGGCACGGTGTTTTGTGCCGGACGCGACTTGCGCGAAATGGACCAACAGCAGCAAGAAGGCACCGCCCATCCGGGTGTGGTCGCCCTCTTGCATCGCCTCGAAACCTTACGCCATCCCACCATTGCCATGGTGCACGGGGACGCCCTCGCCGGGGGCTGTGAGCTGGCCTTACATTGCGACTTCCGCGTGGCCGCTGAGGGCGTGCGGTTTGGGATGCCGCTGGCCCGTCTGGGCTTGATAGCGCCCTTTGAATTAACGTGTAAACTGGTGGAAATTATCGGGACGGCTTTCACCAAACAATTTTTGTTGACGGCCCAGCCGATGGAGGCCACGCGGGCCTACGCTATAGGGATGGTGCATCAGGTGGTGGCTGCCGCCGACCTTGAGGCCGCCACCTACGCCATGGCGCGCACGATTGCCGGCAACGCGCCGTTAGCGCTGCAAGGCATCAAGGCAACGATCCAGCGTGCCGTCTCCCTACGCGAGCAGATTGCCCATGCCGATCTCGATGTATTGATTGACCGCACACGCCACAGTGCGGATGCACGTGAAGGCGTGCGGTCCTGGCTGGAAAAACGGGTGCCGGTCTTTCAGGGCGTCTAAGACCGCCTCAGGATGCCTCCAGCACGCACAGATCAGGGAGGTGGCGATAGCGCTCATTGTCGTCAAGGCCGTAGCCGACGACGAACACATCGGGGATGGTCACGCCGCACTCATGTTGCGCAAAAATTCCGGTACGAGACGGTTCTAGCCCGCCGGTTGTTCCCAGCACTCCACGTGGTCAGCTTCAGGCATTGTGGCCAATTGACACTGCGGCATCGGCGCGGCCAGCAGGCACGCCGGGGACAGCGCTCATGGTCCCTCACCCGCCGGGTCGTCCCCATGAACACCCTGCCGCTTCTCTGGCGGCTTGGAACCTCACGGGCGCCTCATCATCCTCCACCACGTCACCACGCACCCTGGTTAGACCCCGCTGCCCCCTTCCCGCTCCTCCCGCAAGAAGTCCTCGACCTCTTGGATGAGCTGCGCCGGGTTGGCCTCCTCGGCCTGGAGGGCGCGCCGTGCCTCGCCACGCGTCGCGTCATAGTCTTGCTCTAATTGCTGGACATGGGCCTCAATGGCAGAATCGCGGGCCACGGCGGCATCGCAGCGGGTACGAAAGCGCCGGACGGCCGCATCGAGATTGGACACGTCGAGTCCCAGGTCGAGCACGCGCGTCACCACGCTGAGCAGCGCCTGGATGACCGCCGGGTTCTCGGTGTCGTGGAGATAGTGCGGGGCCTGGCCCATCAAGGCGAGCGAGGGGATACCGCGCTGGGCCGCCGCCTCCAAGAGCACGGTGCTGATCCCCGTCGGGCCTTGATAACGCGACGGACGATACATGCCCCAGGCCTCAATCAGCGCCTGCCAGGTGGGGTCGGTACTGCGTCCGGTGACCCGCGCTGGCCGGGTATGCGGATGTTCCGCTAACAGCGCCCCCAGGGAGATGATCCGCTGGACGCCACACTGCACGGCGACATCCAGGAGCTGCTGGACGTAGGTGCGCCACTTCAGCTGCGGCTCCATCCCCCAGAATAAGAGCAGACCAGCATGGCCGGCAGAGGGCGGCGACACAAAGCAGTCGCTCCGCGGCCATTGGATGTCACGCTGCCCCGCGGCGGTCTGCCGCACGAGCGGCCGGGTTTGGGTCAACACAAAGAAGTCATCCGGGTCCAGGGAGGCCAGACGCGGCGCCGCGAGGTGTTCGACAAGATGGCGCAGTGCGCCGGTCGCCGCCTCACCCGCATCGATCCATCCCCCAAACGCCACGACCATTGTCGTCACCGGGGGAGGCAACTCACGATGAAAGACCACAGCAGGCATATGTCTCCTTCCGACAATACGGCAGGACACTCGCGTTGTGCCCCTCGCAGCCCGCCGGGATGCCCCTGCGCCCCTCTGGCCCAGGACACCCGCACCGCCACGGCGAGGCGCTCCTATGCGCGCTATCCTACGCTGACGGCTCGCGCCCTGTCAACGCCTCCGTCTGCCTCGCCAGCAATGCTCATTGTGCACAAGCCGACGCGATGCGCACCCCTTCGCGGGCGTGGCCCGCGAGGTCTCCGCTGACGCAACAGACATCGCCATGGCCACAATGAACATTGCTGCTGCCTCGCCTGGGAGGATCGCACGGAGAGGGGGGCGCACAGCGCTACGCCAAGGTCGGTCCAGGGTCCTCCCCCGCCAGCCCGTAGAGCCGGGCGCAGTTGTCCCAGAGGAACTTCCGTTGGGTCTGCTCGGCCAGTGGCATGTGTAAGAAGCGCTCCACCGCATGGGGGTATTTGGAGTCGGCGTGCGGGTAGTCGGTGGAAAACACGATGCGGTCTTCCAGCCCGTACCGGGTGACCGCCTCGGCGGGCGCTTCGTCACAGTCCACCGACAGGTAGCACTGCCGGCGGAAGTACGCGCTGGGCGCCAGGGTGAGGTCGGGATGGTCGTAGGCCGCAGACATCTCCCAATGCTCGTCCAAGCGCCACAGCAGCCAGGGGGCCCAGGAACAGTTCCCTTCCAAGAAGGCCACGGTCAGGCCAGGGAAGCGCGCGCACACGCCGCCGCCCACCACGTCCACTGCCGCCAGCATCATGGCCATCGAGTGGGTGCAGGTGTGGTAGAGCATGTGCGTCGCAAAGTTGGCGCCGGGCTGGGGCAGGTCCACCAGGCCGCCCTCGTGGAAGCTCAGCGGCACGCCCAGTTTTTCGATCTCAGCCCAGAGCGGGTTGTAATACGGATCATGCCAGTTGCGGCCGTGCACCGGGTTCGGCCGCACGAACAGCGTCTTGAACCCCAGCTCGTGCACGGCCCGGCGGGCCTCGTGGATAGCCCCGGCAATGTCATGAGGCGGTATCATGCCCGCCCCGAACAGGCGATCGGGGCCGCCGGCACAGAACTCGGCTAGCCAGTCGTTATAGGCCCGTGAGATGGCCGTGGCCAGGCCTGGCTCCAGGTCACTGGTGCCCAGCGTAAACAGGCCCCGGCTGGGGAACAACACCGCCACGTCGATACCCTCCTGGTCCATGGCCTGGAGTTGGGACGTGCTATCCCACCCCTGGGCCTCCGACGCGGCGTAGACGTCCTGCTGCTGGGTCATAATTGGTGTAATGGCGTTGGTATAGCTGCGGTTCGCCGGCGGGAAAGTATGCCCGGCCACCTGCACCGCCAGGTCGCGTGAGTGGCGGCGCAGACCTCTAGGGGCACGATCTTTGTAGGCCGGGTCGATGTAGCGCTCCCATAAGTCAGCGGGCTCGACGATATGCATGTCTGAGTCAAACACCTTGAAGCCGTTCTTCGCCATGCGGGATCCCTCCGAGGCCCATCGTGTTGGCAGGGGGACACTTGCCGTATGCAGCAAGCATAGCAGATTCCCCATGGGAGGATGACCACAGGGTGCGCTGAGCACCGTAAGGCCCGGAAGACGGCAGACGTGGACGGTGGGCTCGCCCTTGTGCCAGCCCCATCTCAGCCTTGACAGTAAAGTAATTGTATGATACAAATTTTGTATCTTGCATCGTATGTGATGGAGAGGAGACGTGATGGCCCAGGAAGACGCGGCACAAGCGGCACAACTGCACCGGGCGATTACCATGCTGGTGCAGCAATATCAATGCCGGGAGCGCAATGATGTGTGCTGCTATGGCATTTCCGTGTCCCAGTGTTATGCCCTGGAAGCACTCGGCGAGCATGGCACGCTGAGCATGCAAGCTCTGGCCACGCAGTTGCACCTCGCGGTCAGTACGGTGACACGGGTGCTGGCGCCGCTCGTCGAGAAGGGTTTGGTCGAGCGCCACAGCATGGCTCGTGACCGGCGTGTCTGCTGTGTCAGCCTCAGTGCCGAGGGTGCCCGATTGTACCAGACGATCCAAAGCGAGTTGGTAGCGCGGGAGCAGGCGGTCTTGCAACGCCTCCCGGCAGAAGCGCGGGAGCAGGTGATCTGGGCCATCGCGGAACTTTCTCGGGCCATGACGACGATGCAAACAACCGGTGAACACAAGACAATGACGTGCGCACAAGGAGACAAGGTATGACAACGCTGACCCACGATGAAGTACGACAAGCTGTGCAGGCACGGTATGGCACGATTGCAGAGACCCGTGGCGTCGCAGGGTGCTGCGGTCCGAGCGTGGCGACCCTCGACGAGAAGGCGCTGCAGATTGGTTACGCGCCTGAGGAGACCAGTGCGGTGCCTGCCGGGGCGAATCTGGGCCTGGGGTGTGGCAATCCCGTCGCCATTGCCTCGTTACGCCCTGGGGAAACGGTCCTCGATCTTGGCAGTGGCGCGGGCTTTGACTGTTTCCTGGCGGCGCAGGCGGTCGGGGACACCGGCCACGTGATTGGTGTGGATATGACTCCCGAAATGCTGCGCAAGGCGCGGGCGAATGCCGCCCAGAGCCAGGGAGCGCCGGTGGAATTTCGTTTGGGGGAGATTGAGCATCTGCCGGTGGCGGATGCCAGCATCGATGTGATTCTGTCGAACTGCGTGATTAACCTCTCGCCGGAGAAACCACAAGTCTATAGGGAAGCCTTCCGGGTCTTGAAGTCGGGTGGGCGCCTAGCCATTTCCGATGTGGTAGCTACCGCGGCCTTGCCCGAGGCGATGTTGCACGACCTCGCCCTGCGTTCGTGCTGTGTGTCTGGGGCGTCACTGATTGCCGAGGTGGAACGGATGTTACACGAGGCGGGTTTTACGGCCATACGCATTCAGCCCAAAGACAGCAGTAAAACGTTTATTCGCGAGTGGGTGCCAGGCGCCAAGATCGAGGAGTATCTGGTGTCGGCCAGTATTGAAGCCGTCAAGCCGTGACCGCTTAAAATAGCACGAGCGTGAGCCCGAGAAAGAGGGGCAGCAGGATCGTCGTGCTGTAGGCCATATAGCCGAAAAACGACGGCATGACGATCCCTGCTTCCTCCGCAATCGCTTTCACCATAAAATTCGGGCCGTTGCCGATGTAGCTACAGGCCCCCATGTAGACCGCCCCGAGGCTAATGGCTTGCAGCCAGAGTTCCGGAACCCCCGCGACTAGGGGACCGGGACTCAGGGGGCTGGCTTGCGCTCGGGCCGCTTCAAAAAAGGTCACATACGTTGGAGCGTTATCGAGAAAGGCCGATAACATCCCGGTCATCCAGAACAAGCGCATCGGGGTATTGGCGCCCAGACTCGCACCATGGTGGGATAACAGCTCAAGCACCGGGGACATGGTCACAAAAATGCCGAGAAAGAGCACGGCGATTTCGATGATCGGCGCGTAGGTAAAGTGGTTGGCCTGGCGCGCACTCGGCACATTGCAGATGAGGGAGCCCGCCACCGCGGCCAGCATGAGTAGAGGGCGCCAGGGAAACGGTGCCAGGGCGACAGCGGCAATCACCAGGGCCAGGAACAGCAGATTGCGCCGTCCGTACAGGCGCAGGGGCTCCAGGTGGGTCCGATCTTGCAGCAGCGCCTCCGGAGTTTCGCGCGCGTACAGACGCCGATCCCAGAGTCCATACACCGCCAGCAGCAGCACAATCATGGCCAGCCAGGCAGGCCACAGCGACAGCGTCCAGGTGAACGGCACCCCGCGCAGGTAGCCCAGAAACAGCGGCGGATCGCCGATGGGCGTCAAACACCCCCCGATGTTACTGACCAGAAAAATGAAGAACACGACCGTATGCGCCACGTAACGCCGTTCGGCGTTAGTCTGCAGCAGTGGGCGGATAAGGAGCATCGAAGCGCCCGTGGTGCCCATCAGACTGGCGAGAAGGGCTCCAAGGCAGAGGAAGCAGACATTGACGCGCGGCGTGGCCTGGAGATCGCCGCGCAAGGCAATCCCACCGGAAATGATATAGAGCGCCCCAAGCAGCACGATGAACTCGGCGTACTCGGTCAGCAGGTGCTGTAAGTGTGTCCAGCCTGGCTGCCCCTGGAGCAGGAGATAGCCGGCAATCGGTCCACTGAGGAGCCCGGCCACCAGGGCTTTGTGGTGATGGGATTCCCACCAATGCGCCATGAGCAGGGGGCACAACGCAATCGCCAGCAACAGGAGGATAAATGGCGCACTCAGCAATATAGACACGACGATGATCTCCCTCACCAGGACTGCCCCTGACCGCACGCCGTAGCCCACGGCTGCGCTGCCGCACGCGACAACGTTCAGGCCGCGCAGCGTAGCACACTGCTGCCTGGGAGTGCTACCCCAGCCTGCTCTTGAGCTTTGGCCTGGTACCTGCTATCTCTACGCCTGTGAAGCATGTCCCCTGGGTCTATCCTCCGATACACTCTGGCAACGTCCAGTGCTCTCGTGTTCTGCCTTGCGAAGGAGTCTCCGATGCTGCCTGCAGAGCCTGGTGGTCATCCACTGCTTGACCTCGTCATCGTCATTGATAGCAGTCCCTCGATGAAAGACACCGCGCAACAGTTTAGCCAGGCGGCACCCGAGGCGCTGGTGGCGGCACAGACGCATTGTCCCGCCGAGAGACGTCTCGCCTGGTTCGGTCTCGAAGGCACCCGACGCGGCACACTGTTTACGACCACGCTACGCCTCTACCTGACACAGAGGTGTCATAAGCCAGCCGACACCTTGCGTAGTCGCCGGCGTGGCACGGTGCCAGGGGGGACCGCCCAGGCGGACGGAGCGCGGGCGATGGAGGATATCGCACTGCACTTTGATTGGCGCCCCGGCGCGCAGCGCGCCATGTTGTGGATCGGTGATAAGGGCCTTGAGGGGGGTGGAAACCTCGTCGACACCGAGGATGTCGAAGCCGCGAACCAGGCGATTGCCGTGGCACAAGCGGCGGGCCTGCTCGTGCATACCTACATCGGCACGTCACGTAGCCGATCCTGGGACGCCCTGGCAGCAGAATATGCCCGGGTCGCCCAGGAAACGGGGGGGCGCGCCTTTCGCGGCGTCAAGGGTCTCGATAACTCTCTGGCGGTCTTGGAACGTCTCCTGTGCACGACACGCCACGATGAGGCACTCCTCTCCACCACGTTCAGCGCCCCTGAGGAGCGTCCCAGCCCCGCGACCCAGGAGGAGCCAGCCCAGACAACGCCGACACCTGCACTACTAGACAGCCTGGCTATCGCGCGCCTGCCCCAGCGGGACGAGGACGACGCCACCTCCGCACACGCCGCACACACCCAACACGCCGCCCGGGCACGCGAGGCTGTAGCGTTAGTGAAAAATCATGTCATTGGGGCCATGGCGGTCGGCGCGTTCCCCTTCCCCGTCATCGACACCGTAGCTGTGGCGGCGTTGCAGTTGCGCATGATCGCCCGTCTAAGCCATGTGTATGACGTCCCCTTCTCCCAACACACGGCGCGGTCGATTGTGGTCGCGCTGCTGGGCGGCCTCACCCCAGTCATGGCACGGCAGGTGGGCCTGAGTCTGCTGAAATTTGTGCCACTGTTGGGCTCCTCCGTCGGCACCATCGCCACCACGACCTCGGCAGGAGCCACGACCTATGCGGTGGGCCTGGCTTTTATGCGGCACTTTGAGCATGGCCATTCCTTCTTGACACTGAAGCGTGAGGACATGAAGCGGGATGTGCAGCACTTCATGGGGAAAGGTCACGCCGTCGCCACTGCGTTGCAGCCAGAGACACAGGCACCGCAGCACCAGGAGGTGGCCAGCGGGGTAAAAGTCGCTTGACAGCCCGCTGAAGGTTTTGGTAGGGTTCACTGACAATAAAGAGATGTATGAGAGCCAGGTCATCTTACAGCCGTACGCTGTGAGTAGGGAAGATGGTACAGAGCCATCGCTGCCCCGCAACTGTAAGCGGAACGAAATCTGCCATGACCACTGAGGTTGTCACACCTTGGGAAGGTGCAGAGAGTAGGAGCGTGCCGCGAGCCAGGAAACCTGCCTGGTTTTCGACTGAGGAGCCTTTCGAGGGGAAGGGTGCCAGTGATGTCGTCGTGGCGCTTACCCCCAACCTCATCAGGTTGGGTTTTTTTGTTTCCCGTCGGCCGTCGTCTGTTGCCCTCTGACATGTGTGCTCTAGCGTGTGACTGCGTCGCGAACCTAAGACGAAGAGAGAGGCAATGGCCATGGCTTTTGTGATTGCCGCACCTTGCACTGACGTGATGGATCAGTCCTGTATGGTTGTCTGTCCCGTCGCGTGTATCCACGGTGATACCGAAAAAGATCGCAAGCTCTACATTGATCCTGAGGAATGCATCGATTGCGGGGCGTGCGCCCCCGCCTGCCCTGTCGAGGCGATTTATTCGGAATATGATGTGCCTGGGAGATGGGTCCAGTATCTCGATATTGATGCGCTGTGGTTTCGCAAGCCAGACGCCGCCCGTGCCAAGGTGGCGGCATTGAAAGACGGCGCCTAAGAGCCTAGATGTCCATTTCGTAAGTCCTGTGCCAGGCAAGGGTGTCTCGCGGGCCTGGCCCCCTCCTCCAGGCAACCCTCGCGCACAGCGCTCTTGGAGGAGCGGGCCAGGCCCGCGAAAAGGTGTTGGACTGGCAGTGTATGTATGAAACAGACATCTAGGCCAGTAGGGCGCTGATCCCCAAGACAGCGGACCGGCTGAAGCGGGAACTACGAACCCGTCCCCTGGGCGCTGCGTTGGTAGTTCCGCCTTCCGGCTGTCCCCTCTCACCAGCCTGCACACGCCTCAGCCTCGTGCCTGGCAGTCCATCCACTCGCGCTGCAAGTCGGCGGCGTCGAGATTACGCCCGATCAACACCAGCACCGACTCGGCCGGTGCCTCCGCTAGCCCCTCACGCAGTTCAACCCATTGATACACCCCCTGCACAATCACCTCCAACGCCTGATGCTGACACCGCAGGATGCCCTTAAAGCGCATCAGCTCATGGCTACGGCGTTTCACAATAAACAGCAGCCACAGTTTGAGCCGGTTCAGATCCAAGGGCTCGGCCATGCGCAGCGTCAGGGTGCTCACCCCGGCGGTGTGGGGCGCGTCGTGGACATGGCCGTCGTCGGGCGTATGGTCGTGGTGCTCGTGGTGTTCGGCCTCCTGCTGGTGCAACCAACGCGGCGTCACGGTGTCCCACGCCTGCATCTGGAGTAACGTGGCGATCTCCACCTGGGCATGACTCGTCGTTTCCCGCGTCGCCCGCTGGTTACAGGCCTGGATGGCACTCTCGGCCGCGGCCAGCGCGGTCGCATCACATTGGTCGCGGTGATTGACAATAATGTGATCCGCGTAACCGAGTTGGGCCGAGGCTTCGGGGTGTTCCTGGAGCTGGCGCACAATATGTGGGGCATTGACCAGGGTGATCACCCCATCAATGCGGCACTGGGCGGCCAGGGAGCGATCCGCCAGGATTGTCTGCACCGCTGGACCCGGCGAGGCCAGCCCCGAGGCTTCAATGACAATGCGGTCGAACGGCGCCTCCGCTTCAGCAGCGCGGCGCCGGGTGAGCAGGGCATGCACGGTGGTCACGAGGTCACTGCGCACCGTGCAGCACAGGCAGCCGTTACTGAGCTGCACGATGTTGTCTTCCACCCCCACGACGAGCCGTCCATCAATGCCCACCTCGCCAAATTCGTTGACAATCACCGCAATGCGCTGCGCGTGTTGCTCGGTCAGCATCCTATTGACGAGCGTGGTTTTCCCACTGCCTAAAAATCCAGCAACCAGCGTCACTGGCACGCGTTCTATGGTGTTGGGCATCTGCATGGCCTTTCCAGCAATCAGGCCTCGTGGTGAGGCCAGAGGTTCGGTCCGACGGGGTGTGCGTGTCCGCTATGCTACCACACTTCCACCTGATGGCGCGTGGGTGCGGCGTGCCTCGCACTGCGGCACGCCTGCCGTGCTATACTGGCGTACTGTGACGACAGGCCCCCTGACGGTGGTAGAGCAAGCCGCCTGGTCTACAAGAGAGAGAGACACTGGCCGCGTGTGCACGGTCGTAGTGTCATACGCACCGACATCCAAAGGAAAACGAAGGGTATGCCCATGGACCCATTTCCCGTTGAAGCGGGCCACATTATGCTGTTTGCGCGTGCGGTTGGCGATGTGAACCCAATATATCAGGACGCCGCCTATGCCCAGACCACGGAGCCGGGGACCATCATTGCCCCGCCGACGTTTGTGCAGGCCAGTGCGCAATTCGATCCTGCGTATCGTTTGCGGCCCACCATCGGCGCCCCGTGGTTTGGCTCGGGCAAAGAACCGACGGGCGTGCCCCCGAGCAGTGGCGGCAGCGGTACGGGCCTGCACGCCGAGCAACATTACACCTATCACCGTCATCCCAGAGTTGGGGATGTTTTAACGGCCACGGTACGTCCTGGGGACACCTGGGAGAAGCAAGGACGACGCTCGGGGAAGCTCATTTTCTCGGAGACGATCACGGAGTATCGGGATCAACGGGGGGAACTCGTCGTGACCGCACGCGGTATTGGCGTGCGCACGGAACGTCCGGTAGAGCAAAGTTAGGAGACACAGCTATGGCACTATCGGCCCAGCAGCTCACAGTGGGAGATATCCACACCGAACAGGTGGTGGAGAACCTGACCCGCACCCAGATCGTGCAATATGCCGGCGCCTCAGGGGACTATAACCCTATCCACACAGACGAGGTGTATACCACGCAGGTCGCGGGGTATCCTTCGGTGTTTGCGCATGGCATGCTGACCATGGGCATGACCGGCAAGATGTTGACCAATTATGTTGGGGATGGACGCCTGACGACCTTTGGCGTGCGTTTTACCAAGCAAGTCTGGCCCGGTGATAACCTGACCGCCAAGGCGACGGTGGAGGCTATCCGGGAGGAGAACGGCCAGCACTTTGTGGATCTCACCCTGGTTACCGTGAATCAACACGGCGAGGAAGTGCTGAGCGGGTATGCCGCGGCACGGATTGATCCGTAAACGGCGTTGGGGCGACCGGCTGGTCGCCCCTCGCGGGCTACGCTGCTGGTACCTCGGCCTGAGGCAGGCAAGAAAGTTTATCGTATCAAGAAGTGACAAAAAAAATCTCCCCCTTCAAGGGCCCGCACTCCCGGCCCAGCAAGCGCGGGCGCACACGCTCGGCCCGGTAGTATGGCTGTTGCAGCCCCCCTGAGCCCAGTACGGCCTGCCGCTCAAGCGCGGGCGACACACTCGGCCCAACCACGTCGGAGCTCTGCTTCGTCTAAGTGCCGTCCAATCAACACCAACACTGACTCAGCGGGCCGCTTGCCGGCCTCCGGCCGCACCTCAAGCCATTGGTACACACCCTGAATCACCACGGCCTGGTCATGTGACTCGCAGTTGAGGATGCCTTTCAGACGCATGAGTTCGTGACTCGTACGCTGGGAGACGGCCAGGAGCCACTGAGTGAGCCGCGCTAAATCCAGCGGAGACTCGGCGTGCAACGACAACGTGCCTACTCCCTGCGTGTGGCGGTGCACATGGTCGTGCGCGTGGTCGTGGTCGTGGTCGCGGTCGCGGTCGCGGTCGCAGCCCAAGACCCCGTTGGCCAGTGCGGCGTGCATACGCGCCGAATCCCACGTCTGCTGGTTGAGCACACGTACCACGTCAACCTGGGCTCGGGTGGTGCGTTCGAGGCTCACGTGCTGATTGCAGGTGTGGAGGGCGGCTTCGGCAGCAGCCAGTTCGTCGCCCGTGCACTGATCACAGTGGTTGATAATAATGTGATCGGCGTACGCCACCTGTTCCGAGGCTTCGGGATGCTCGGCCAGCTGCTGCGCAATATGCTTGGCATGCGCCATAGTAATTACGCCATCGACGTGGACTTGCGCCTGCAGCGTGGGCTCCACCAGGATTCCCTGGAGCACCGGCCCTGGTGAGGCCAGACCCGAGGCCTCGATGACAATGCGCTCGAACGGCTGCGCCCCGGCGGTGTCGCGCCGTCGCGCCAACAGTTGCCGCAGGGTATCGGTCAGATCTCCTTGCATGGTGCAGCACAGGCAGCCGTTGCTCAGTTCGACAACGTTGTCATCAACGCCAACAATGAGCTGTCCGTCAATCCCCACGTCGCCAAATTCGTTGACGATCACGGCAATGCGTTGCTGGTGTTGCTCGGAGAGAATGCGGTTCGCCAAGGTGGTTTTGCCACTGCCCAAAAACCCCACGAGGAGGGTCACCGGCACGGAGTCGGCAGTGATCTGGGGTGCGGTGTCTTGTGCCATGAGTCAAAACCTCTGCGACATTGAAGTCGGTGCGACCGTGGGTAGCGTCCGTTGGCGCCATTGCTGTACCACACGGCGTTGATCTCTAGTGCCCCAACCGAGCGCATGTGCGACGTATCCTGGGAGCGCCACGCGCCAGCGTGGCTTCGGAGCCGGGCTGGAGCCCGGCGCTCCCAGGGGGCAGCACCTGGCACAACAGCTCGGTGAAGGCACTAGCCCTGTGAAGAGGTGTCGGGCCTGTCGGTGGCGTAGATCGCCACGGGTGGGAGGACGGCGCCATTACTGCCTTGCAGGACACGACGGCGAAAGGTATCGACCTGCGGTGGCGTCGTGAGCCAGCGGATCGTCAGCAGGTCGCCCGCCAGCGTGAACTCGCCATCGTGCAGCGCGCCTTGGGTGGGTGCCGTGTCAATCGTCAGCGCCGTAATCCTCAGGCGATTGCCCTCCACGGCATACGTGCCTTCGAGGCCCCGTCGCATGGCGGCCTGACGTTCAATCACTGCGGTAATCTTCGTTTCTTTGAAGATCACAAATCCTTTTTGTGCTGGCCATGGACCGAACTCATCCGCCATGAGATCCCACGTGCCGACTAAGCTCAGCAGAAAACCAGACCCACGCAGAAACGTCAGAGGGCGCGCACCTGACGATGCCATACGACGCTCACTTCCTGAGGACAGATAGCAGAAAGAGGTTACATGTGTGCCGTGCACCATAACCCAGGACACTCTAAGAATCCATCAGAAAGTCGCGCCCCACCCCGGCCTCGTAGACCGCATGCCATGGCGCTACGACCGTCACATGCCCACGCACCAGCCCTATCAGGTTGACAATACGCCCTCATAGAGTATTGTGTAGGCCACTTTTCGGTGTCTATATCATAATCTGAACGTACAGAACCCCGCGGGTACAGGAGAAGTACAGCGATGAAAGCCGCCCAACTTGTCGGCCCAAAATTGTTTGATTTCGTGGAGGTGGAAACGCCGACCATTAAGGACGGCGAGTGTCTGGTGAAGCTCGAACGGGTCTCCATCTGCGGCAGCGACATTCGGCACGGTTATGGGCCGGTGTATAAAAAGGACGACTATCCTCAGGCCATCGGGAAACCCTGCCATGAATGTGCCGGGACGATTGTGCAGAGCCGCACGGAGGCGTTCCACGAGGGCCAACGGGTCATCGTCCTTCCGGGAGCCAGCATGGGTGGTCTCGTCGAGTATCTACCTTCCAATCCGAGCCGCCTCATCGCCTTGCCTGATGACGGCGATTTAACCGAGTGGATCATGTGCCAGCCGACCGGCACAGTGCTGTATGCGTGCCAACGTCTGGGGAGTGTGCTGGGCAATAGCGTGTTGATTATGGGCCAGGGGGCCATTGGGCTGTCGTTTACTATGCTGACGGTCATGCAAGGCGCCCGGCAGGTCATCGTGGCCGATCTGCATGACTACCGCTTACAGTGGGGCAAAGAGTTTGGCGCCACGCACACCATTAATCCCAAAAAAGACCACTTGATCGAAGCCGTCAAAGAGATCACCGGGGGCGAGGGACCAGATGTCACCATTGAGGCGGCGGGTTTTCCCGACACGCTCGATACGGCGTTTCGAGTAGTGCGGCAATTTGGCCGGGTGGTCATCTTTGGCATTCAGGGTGGTGACGTGGTGCCCGTGGACACCCGCACCTGGATGGACCAGCAACCCACCATCATCCCCACAACCGGCTCGCGCAGTGGTGACCCGACCACGCACATCAAAAACATGGTGTCGTTGAAGCAACGGGGCATCATCGATCCGGGCCGCATGGTGACGCATAATCTGCACTTTGATGTCGAAGACGTCAATAAAGCCTACCAGATGTATGAGCAGTATCTGGACAACGTCGTCAAGGTCGTGATGACCGTTGGGGCGTAAGTGCCGCTCCCAGCCTCCCGTGCTGTAGCGCACCGGCGCACGGGAGGCACTCCCTTGCACACGAGCCGATTTCTTATGGACTACGGCAACCTTCCCATACCCGCCGTGAGACTGGACAGCCCGCCTGCGGCCCTAGGCGCAGCACGTCCCACGATGCACGCCTTTGCCGAGGCCGCTGCCGTGCTTCTCGCAAACATGCCCGCCCTCTACCTGGCCCTGGGCAAGCCGCTCGCCGCCCTCGACGACCTCCCAGGCTGGCATGCGCTGCGCGAGCGCTATCACACTCTGCGCAGTCGCGGCGACGATCTCGGACTGACGCTGACCTTGTATGGTCCTAGTGGGGCTGGGAAGAGTACCTTTTTCCGCTTACTCACCGGCACGCCCGTGCCGGCGGGTGGGTACCGGCGCCCGTTGACCCACAACTGTTGTGTCGCGCTGCCCAGCGCTGCTGGGCTGGATACCGAGGCGCGGGTGCAGCGGCTGTTCCCAGGCTTTGACGTGCGCCCTCTGGAGCATCCGGCCCAACTGACCGAGAAGAGCGCTGACGACAGCAGCGTCCTGTATTACGTCTCCTACACCCCCGCCGCGACTCCGGATACCCATCTGCCTCTCATCGTGGCGGACATCCCCGACATCAGTACCATTGAGCACAGCAATTGGGACAAAGCACGACAGATGTTGGCGCGGGCCGAGATTGTCGCTTTTCTGGTGTATGAAGAAGGCTACAAAAATACCAACACCGTTGAGCACCTCAAACATTGTTGCCAGGACAGTGCCTACTTAGCCTTCATTTTCACCAAGCGCTCGGCCATGGATGCCGACACGTTGCTCCGTGAGACACGTGAAATGTGGGCCGATCTGCTGGCCTATACGGCTGACGCCTGGCACGCTGAACCCCTGCGGGCCGACGGGCGTACCCTGCATGCCTTTCTGGCGTCAGCGCCGGTCTACGTCAGTGCGAAGCACGAGACGCCCACCTTGCAATCCTTTCAGCCCTTAGATGCGGATGGCCCGCCGTTGCTCTCCTTGTTGGGCGGGCTGGATGGGCAGCGCCTGGTGTATGAGAGTCTCTATGCCGCGACGATCCACGCTGTGGATAGCCTTGGGGCGGCGTTGGCACATGCCGAGTCTGTCACCCAGGAGCTCGAAGAGCGCCTGCGGCAGGCCCACACCTTCCTGACCTCGACAGTCCAGCAGGTGGTCACAGCGCAATTCCCCATCGGGGTCTTTTTCGAGATCGTCGTGCAGGAGGTGCGGTCGCACCGCTCAGCGCTCATGCGCTACGCGGCGCGTCCGATGGACTGGGGCTACACCGGTTTCAAGAAGGTGCGTCAGGGCCTCCAAGCGTTACGACACAGCGCGCAGATGCGGCCCTTCAACGAGCTCGAAGCCGAACGGCTGTGGGCCGGGTGCGAGCGGCTCATCGCCCAGTGGCGCGAGGCGTTTCCGAGCTACCGCAGTGCTGACGGCCCGTTGTCGACCGGAAACATCCAGCGCGTGACCCGGGCCTTGCAGGCGCGTCCGTTGCCCAGTATGGAAACGCCGTGGCAAGCGGACGTCAAAGAGATGGCGACCACATGGGCGCGGGCCAATCAGTGGAAAGCGCGGGCCTTAGCCGCCTCCTTTGACATTGGCGTCCTTGGCGGTCTTGGTGCCCTCGGGGTGGACGTCTTGGCCGGAGGTGGCCTCGGCACCATCACCTTTGGGTACGCTGCGGCGGGCGCTGGTGGTGCACTGGCGCTGTTGACACAACTCCTCCATGGCTTCTCGCTGGATACGGTTTTCGCTGCGGCCCAACAGCGCTACCTGGACGAACGCACCGCCACGCTTGACGCGCACCTCATGCAGCACCTCGCCGGGCCACTCTTCGCGCAGCAGTGGCAAGCACAGCTTGACGCCCTGCACGCCGTTTCGCTGCCGGCCTTGCGGGAAGCCTGCGCCACGCTGCGGCAACTCTGTGCCGGCTGGAGACGCGGGCATGTCTGAGCCCCAAGAGCCGTATGACATGATCGTGCACGACCTGCAGCGCTTGCTGGCGCAGATGCACGGGCTCACCGGACAGGAGGACGTGGCGCGCCTGCATCGGCAATGTCGGCGCGCGCTTGAGCACATCCACACGGATGCGGTGTCGTTGGAACGCCCCATACACGTGGCCCTGGTCGGCGGGACGGGTTCAGGCAAATCGAGCCTCTTTAACGTGCTGGTGGGACAGGACAACGCCAGCCCGACTTCGCACATGCGCCCCTGTACGGCGCAGCCCTACGTGGCGTGTGCCACCGCCCTCCGCCCGCTAGTGACGCTGCCACCCGACGTGGAGTGGACCTTCGTGCCAACACAGGCCATGGACAACCTTGTGCTCATCGATACCCCGGATTTTAATAGCGTGGTGCTGGCCCATCACGACATCACGCGCCGTGTCATCGAGCTGTCGGACATCATCGTGTTCGTCGTCCTCCCGGATCAGCGGGCCGATTTTGCTATTCTGGGCGAACTGGAGCGCTGGAAGACCTGCAAGCATTGGTTCTTTGTCATTTCTAAGATGGACCGCGAGCGCCCCGAGGATCATGACAAGATTCGTCTGGACTTCGATCAACGGGTGCGCGCCTTGGGCTTTGAGGCCAGCGATGCGGCGCGCTTTCTCATCAGCACCCACACCCCGGAAGTGCCCACGCCGGGCTTACAGCATCTCCGCGCTGTGCTCTGCACCACCAGACCAAAATCCCTCGTCTACGTGTCGCGGGTGTTGAGCGCACTTGGCTGGCTGGAACGCGCCATCGAGGCCTCGACCGTGGCCGCACTCACCCAGTGCGCCGAAGCATTCCACGCCGAAGAACACACCCTCGATACACACATGCGCACCGCCTATCGCCAGGCCCTCACCTCCCCGGAAGTCCAAGCGCTCGTGGCGGATCTCGCCTTGGAACAGAGCTGGCAGCAGGCGGCGCGGCGGGCGCATGGCCCCATTGCCCTGGCACTGCATCTTCGGAACCGCCTGGCGCTGTTCGCGGTCGGGTTTCAGCTGACACGCCTCTTGACCGGGCATGTCACCCTCGGACGCTTACTGCAAGTGGCCGGCACGAGCTTTCTGGCGGCGGCGCGGGGCCTGTTGCCGGCCATGCAGATTGCCGACGTGCTCGCACGGTGCCTTGGACGCGATCTCGAGACCATCAGTACCCGCGCCCAGCACTTCATCGAGGATCATGGCCTCGGCAACGCGCTTACAGCGGCAGACACCGCGACGGAGTCCAGTCCACCCATCGTGCCGCTGGCCCAGACCCCGCAGGCGTCCGACGACGCGGGTGCATGGTGGGTGCATCCACGCGATATCCCACGGCAACTAGTCCACACCGTCGCTGCAGAGGCTTCGCAGCGTGTGCTCAGCGTCTTTGCAACCCTCCTGGCGACCCGAGGCCCAGCCGCGCCACTCCTGGAGCCGCTGCAACACAGCCTCATGCAGCTCGGTGCCGAGACCGCGCAGCAGGCGGTGCGCCTGCCCCAGCAGGTGCTGGCCAATAGCCTCCCGGTGCTGGCTGGGGCGCACATCGTCTACCGTCTGGTCCATGGCTGGATATACGCGCGAGCCGCGACGGATTATCTACCCATTGAGTTCTACGTCATGGCCCTGACGCTGTTTGGGGTCAGTTGTATTCCTGGGTATATGTGGGTGGCCAAGCGCCTCCGTTCTGGGGGCGCCCGGCTCGACGTTGAGGCGGTAGTGGCGCATATCGAACATCCCAGCCAGACCGCTCGCATCCGTGACTTGCGCCGCACGCTGCAACACGTGGCGCGGGACGCCGCCCGTCTTCGCCGTACCGTGCTCGCTATGCGCCGCGAGATGGCTGCCGAGTTGCCTCACGGGTTTGGAATACAGTCACTCGCACCAGAGAGCGCCCCACGAGGCTGAGGCAGAGGCGCCCGCGCCGGGGTCTGCGCCCGCGTACGGCACATGGTTTCTCGTCAGATGCAGATGAGCTAATCACAGACCCAGGTGAGGCGTACCGTCCTCCTCGAAGGGCGTGCCATCCATGACAAAACGCATCACGAGTCTAGGAAATGCACCGGGCCTTTTCCCCCGCCGGCTCCTCCCAGCAGCCCGCCAGCGCCTCCCGCGCGCTCCCGACCGGGAGCTCCCCCAGCGAGCCAGCACCCACAATTATGCACTTCGGATTTGAAAGTAAGAGAGCTTATCAGGAAAGTATCTGATAAGCTCTCATGATAGCGCAGAGATTTCTATCTAACTAGCAGATGGGACGGGCAGAAAATTTCCGTCTAATATATAGTGAGGCGCATCAGTGGCGAACCCCATCCACAGGACCACCATGGACGCCGCGCACGGCAAAAGTAGCGGTCTGGGAACTCTGAGTGGCGCCGCTGGCTTCGGCGGCCGCCCTTGGCCGCGACGCAAGGCGGGATCGTGAGCTCAGTGACCACTCGCCGGCTAAGGAGTCGGGATGACTCTCGACCCCTCGCCTCAGAACCGGACGGGAAGGTTGCCCTGCATCCGGCTCAAGCATGGCATAACGCCCCTGGTTGCGCTTGCGGCGCATCTTTTCCGGGACGCGGTGTGGAAACCGTGAGACTTTGGGCCTGAACTTGTCTGGGGCCATGGGGAGGGAGCAGGACGCGGGGCTCTGCGGTGTCTGTTCCACCCAGCGCTTTGTA
>SXND01000163.1 GCA_005777235.1 Pseudomonadota bacterium | reverse complement strand
GTCTGGATGCCGCTGCTGCACAGCCTCTGCAATGGCTGTGCTCACTACCGCTTGTCGGGTCATGGGAGCCTCCAAAATTGCTGGAGCCTCCTTGCATCACACGGGATTCCTGAGAGTCAAGAAAAATTGACGGGTGAGAAGGGCACAGGACTTACGAAATGGACATCTAGCCTGCCTGGATGTACCCGGCAGGCCGCGTGGGCGTTCCACGCAGTGCTCTCCTTTACGGTAGCAATTTTACGTCTCACCCTCTGTGAGACAACCCGGAACTGCTATGCCAAAGAGCCGCGTCCTTGAACGAGCGATTGTCCGGCAGTGGACACCACCTACTCCTCAACCGCTCAGGACCGTATTAGAAGAAGGTCTATCATGAAACACGGCGCAGAGACAGACGATTATGCTTGTACGAGGGGACAACCTGTTGCCCGAGAACGGGTAACTTTCCATTCCCCTGTCAGCTTCAGCCGACAGTCCCCTTGAAAGGTTTGTATTGCCTGGTGGGGCACGCGAGGGGCGCTACGGTGCCAGGATGGCGCGTACCCATTACCCAACCTCAACACAACGTGAGGCGATAGCAGAGCACTGCGGCTGTAGTAGCCGTAGGCTCGATGTCTGTTTCATACAGACGCTCGCAGCGCTCCAGGGTGTTTCCTGGCAGCGCCACGCGTCAGCGTGGTTGCCGGAGGCCGGCGAGAGCCTGGCGTGCCCAGGGGGCAGCGGCGCAGGGCTGACGCAATGGACAGCGAGACCGCAGGCTGGATGGCACGTAGGCGATGTCAGCCATCCCGGCGGAGACAGTGGCCAGCGGTCGTCGCTCTTGCCGTGCTGCGCCCCGCAGCGTATAACACCTCTCTACCCTGGCACACGAAAGGAACGATACAATGACCACCAGCACCTTGGATCATAGACCCGGCCCGCCGGGCACGTGCGCACACCGACCCATGGTCTGGGACACCCGCAGCATGGTCGGTGGCGGCACCCAGCGTACGACCAAGGCTGGCAGACGCATCCGCTGGCAACGAGTACAGAGAATGGCCATCGCCAGCCTGGGCATCGTACTGCTGCTGGCCAGTAGCCCCTTGGCCCAGGTGTTCTCTTCCGAGCAGGGTCCACTGCGCCTCACCACTGTGGCACGTGGTCTTGAACATCCCTGGGGCCTGGCGTTTCTGCCCGACGGGCGCCTGCTGGTGACGGAACGGCCCGGACGGCTGCGGATCGTCACCCCAGATGGCCAGCTCTCGGCCCCACTCGGCGGCGTGCCCCAGGTCTTTGCCCAAGGGCAGGGCGGTCTGCTGGACGTCGCTCTGCATCCACAGTTTACTGAGAACAACCTGACATACCTGTCCTACGCTGAACCTGGGGCTGGTGGCGCCGGGACAGCGGTAGCACGGGGTCGGCTGCGGGAGACACACTTGGAGGACGTGCGTGTGCTGTTTCGCCAGGAACCCAAAGTCACTGGCCCGGTGCACTTTGGCTCGCGTCTGGTCTTTGCCCCGGATGGCATGCTGTTTGTCACCCTTGGCGAGCGTGGCCAGCGCGACCGCGCCCAGCTGTTGCACGAGCATTTGGGCAAGCTGGTGCGCATCACGCCGGATGGCGCGGTACCGTCGGACAATCCGTTTGTCGGCCAGGCGGGCGTGCGGCCAGAAATCTGGTCGCTGGGCCATCGCAACATACAAGGGGCGGCGCTGCATCCCCAGACCCAGGCTTTGTGGATTATCGACCATGGGGCGCAAGGCGGTGACGAAGTGAACATGCCGGCTGCTGGCAAGAACTACGGCTGGCCCATCATTACCTATGGCCGTGACTACTCAGGGGCGTCCATTGGCGAAGGCACCGCCAAACCCGGCCTGGAGCAGCCCGTGCACTACTGGGATCCCTCCATTGCCCCCAGTGGCCTGTCCTTCTATACTGGCACCCGCATACCAGCCTGGCAAGGGCATTTGTTCGTGGGCTCTCTCAAATTAGGCCTCCTGGTACGGCTGCGCCTTGAGGGCCCGCGTGTGGTGCACGAAGAGCGGCTACTCCAGGGTTTTGGCGAGCGTATCCGCGATGTGCGTCAGGGGCCAGACGGCCTGCTGTATCTGTTCACGGACAGCCCGGCTGGACGGATTGTGCGCCTAGAACCGTTGGCGCGGTAGGATCGCTAGACGTCTGTTGCCTCCATACCTCGCTAGCCCCCTCGGGGCACAGGACTGACGCAATAGACATCGAACGTCACGACTTTTTGGCCACAGCTCGCACCCGCCGGCCCAGCACCGGCGTCCAGCTTGTCGGTTCCAAGACACTGTATGCAACGTGCCATGCCGGTGGCCAGGGCCTCGGCAAAGGCTTGGTCGCGGCCCGTGTGCGGGGCGTCCAGCCATCGCCCACCACGCAACTCTCACTCCCATTTTTATCAGAGACCGTAGCATCTCCCTCCCCCTGCTATATCAATACTTCGGGCAGAATTTAGGCTACCTCTTTGATGATGACACCATAGTTACAAAGGGCTTCATAATCCGGGCTGGATTTTTCCAAACTGTGCCCATTGGCTCAGTGCTCAACAATGCGCTCGAGCAGATGTTGATTG
>SXND01000162.1 GCA_005777235.1 Pseudomonadota bacterium | reverse complement strand
TGTTTTTCGTGTGTATGTTCTTAAATGTTTGACAAGTTGTGTCAACATCATGTTGAACAACTGCATCGCCATACTGTGCTGCATAATATTATGATGCGCTTATATATGACAATGCCCACCATCAGCACCAGAGCCAGCATGGTGACGCTGTTGAGGGTGAAATTGAGGGCGCGCATCATGCCAAAGGTGGCAATAACCGAGGCCGGGATGGCGATCCCAGCAATGAGGGTCGAGCGCCAACTGCGCATAAAGGCCAGGACCACCAGACAGGCCAGAATGCTACCCAGCACGAGATGGGTGTTGATTTCATGCAGCGCGGCGTAAATATAGCGCGATTGATCGCGGATAATCTCGACCTTCATATCGCCCGGGAGCTGGGCCATGACCTTGGCCAGATTTTCTTTAACGTCTTTGATGACTTCGACCGTGTTGGATCCCGACTGCCGCCGCACTTCCAGGATGACCGTGGGCACGCCATCCAGCCGGGCAATGGAGCGCTGTTCTTTGGTGCCGTCTTCCGCCCGGCCAATATCCTGGATACGCACCGGCGCGCCGTTGACTGTGGCGACTACCAGATCATTAAATGCCCGCGGATCGACCACGCGGCCCATGGTGCGCAGGGTCTGCTCGCGGTCCCCCGCGGTGATGTTGCCGCCGGGCACATCGGCGTTCTGGCGGATCACGGCATTACGCACCGCGGTAATGGGGATACGGTAGGCGGTCAGCCGGGCGGAGTCGATCCAGATGTTGATCGCCCGCTTCAGGCCCCCGACAATGACCACTTCCCCGACGCCAGCGGCGCGTTCGAGCTGCGCCTTGACCACTTTGTCGGCCAATTCGGTGAGCTCACGCGTCGAGCGGTTGGCAGACACCGCCAGGGTCATGACCGGCGCCAGGTCATTGCTGAACTTGGAAATCAGCGGCGCCTCGGATCCGGGCGGCAGCTCACGCAAGACCGAGGCAATGCGGTCGCGCACGTCCTGGGTGGCGGTGTTGATCTCGCGTTCGAGATTGAACGTAATGATGATGATGGAACTGCCGGGGCCAGAGATCGAGCGCATCTCATTGATGCCTTCAATGGTGTTGATGGCTTCTTCAAGGCGCTGTGAAATCTGCGATTCCACTTCTTCCGGTGAGGCCCCAGGTAAGGTGGTGAGCACGCGCACGGTGGGTAAATCTACCGACGGGAAGCGATCCACGCCCAGCCGGAAATAGCTGGTGGTGCCGATGACCACGAGGGCGAGAATGAGCATGGCCGCAAATACGGGTTGCTTGATACAGACATCCGCCAGCTTTTGCATAAGTTGCTTACTCCGCGACAGCGACCGCTTGGCCTGATTGCAAATTGCCTGGTTCCGTCACGACGGAGTCTCCCGCCGCAAGCCCCTCTGTCACTTCCGTCCACTCTGCCGTACGGCGTCGGGTGGTAATGGTCTTTTCGACAATTTTGCCCTCTTTCACGGTCAATACTTTATCGACTCCGGCAAATGTCACAATGGCCTTGGTCGGTACCGTCAGGGACATGCTGCGCTCATCCGTGACGATCTCGGCGCGGGCAAACGTGCCAGGACGCAGCGTGCCCTCACGATTGGTGACCTCGGCTTCGGCAATCAACATGCGATTTTGCGGCGTAATCGTCGGGCTCAGGCGGGCAATGCGTCCGCTATAGACGCGCGGATCGCCCTCGGTGGTCACGCGCACCGTTTGCCCCACATGCACCCTGGCGGCCTCACGCTCGGGTACTTCAGCGCGCAGACGTAAGGGATCCATACGTACGATGGTGGCCAACGGTGCCCCGGCCCCTAAAAATTCACCGGTGCTGGCGCGTTTTTCCTGGATAGCCCCATCGAACGGCGCCTGAATGACCGTATCCGCCAGTTGCTGCCGCGTAATGTCGAGATCGGAGCGCCGCTGTACGAGAATGGCCTGACGGTTGTAGATTTCCTCGCGCGCATCTTCCAGACGACTGAGGGTAACTTTATACGACGCCTCTGCCGTGTCCAGTTGCACACGGGGGATCACACCTTGTTCGATCAGCGTGGCCAGCCGGTCGCGATTGGCGCGGGATTCATCGGACAGCACCCGCGCCTGGCGCACCGCACTGGTTTGCTCAAGGTTGATCTGATCATTGATGCCGGTCGGCGGGAGTCCAAGACGCACCCGGGCCTGCGCCAC
Organism: Pseudomonadota bacterium; assembly: GCA_005777235.1. Classification (GTDB taxonomy): domain Bacteria; phylum Tectomicrobia; class Entotheonellia; order Entotheonellales; family Entotheonellaceae; genus SXND01. The sequence continues at coordinate 54,443 of SXND01000162.1, read as the reverse complement.
AGCGGCATCGGCCTGCTGCACCCGCAGTTGGTAGTCCTGCTGATCAATCTGGGCGATCGTCTGGCCCCGCCGTACCAGCGTGCCGAGATCCACGGCGATGCTGTGGAGCCGTCCGGGCACTTTGACGCTGACTGTCGCTTGATCGAAGGCCGCCAGTGAGCCCAGCGCCACCGTGGTACGTTCGAGCGGCGCCGTGGCAACCTTGGCCATTTTGACGGTTTTTGGGGGGCTAGAGTCTTTCGGAGCGCTGGTTTCTTCGCGTGGACGCTGCTGCGGTTGCTGGGCCAGGGCAGGAGGAGCGCTCTGGCTCCAGAGGAGCGTGGTGGCCAAACACCCGCACCACACGGCCCGTCCCCGGACCCCGCTTGGCAGCCAGGAACGCAGCCGCACCCATCCTTGGATGACATGTATGCCTTGTGTAAAATGCGCGTGCACTGGCGGATCCTCCCCAGAGATTGCGCTGTCGATGCGTTGCTCGCCTCTCTGTAATTAAGCCAGGTTGCGTGGCGGGTCAAGGAGAAATTTTGTACGAGGGGTGTTGGGAGGGCCTATTGGAAAAAAGAATGTTCATTGGGATGCGCATTGCTTTTTCTAATTTGAGCTCTGCCAGCCCCTTCCCTATGATCAGACGCATGCTCTCTGAGCCCGTGTATTCATATGCCCAAGGGTTGTCGCGTGGAAGGGTGTTATGTCCAGAATCTCTCCTGGTGGTCTCCGTGCGGTGGTTGTGCTCCTGGCCCTCGGATGCTTGGTGCCCATGGTTGGTGCGGACATGCCGCAAGTCTTGCGGGTCTCGGCCATTCCTGATGAAGCGCCCACGGAGTTGCTCCGCAAGTTTGAGCCGCTTGGCGCCTATCTGCAACGCGAGATAGGTGTGCCGGTACAGTTTGTGCCCGTGACTGACTATGCCGCCAGCGTTGAGGCCCTCGCGGCGGGGAAATTGGATCTGGTGTGGTATGGGGGGTTTACCCACGTGCAGGCCCGCAAGCGCACCAAGGGCACGGCCTACGCCATTGTCATGCGCGATGTCGATCTGCAATTCCGCAGCAAGTTTATTGCCCGAGCCGACTCCGGCATTCAGCGCTTGCAGGATCTCAAAGGGAAAACCTTTGCCTTTGGCAGCGTCGGTTCCACCTCGGGTCACCTGATGCCGCGCTATTTCCTGAAGCAGGACAGCCTCGTCCCAGAGCAGGATTTTAGTAAGGTCAGCTTTAGTGGGGCACATGACGCCACGGTGAAATGGGTCGAGGCCGGCAAAGTCGATGCCGGAGCGCTGAATGAGAGTGTGTGGGACAAACTTGTCGAGGCCGGCAAAGTGGACACCACGAAAGTCACAGTGTTCTGGACAACGCCACCGTACGTGGATTACAACTGGACGGTGCGCGGCGATCTCGATCGCGCCTTGGTGTCGCGCCTGACCCGGGCTTTTCTCAATCTCGATGCCAAGAACCCGGAGCATAAAGCCGTGCTAGAGTTACAACGGGCCGCCTACTATGTGCTGGCTCGGGAGGACGATTTCCTGGGCATTGAGGAAGCCGCGAAGGCCGCGGATCTCATGAAGGATTAGCGGGACTGGGGCGAGGGCCGCGGCATGTATACCCTACGTGGGATCACCAAAACCTACCTCCATGGCTGTACCGCCATCGCAGGGCTGGACTTGCACCTCGATGCCGGGGAACACGTGGCCGTGATTGGCCCGAGCGGGGCCGGGAAAACCACCTTGTTTCGCCTGCTCAACTGCACGCTGCGCCCGAGTGCCGGCACGTTGCACGTTGGTGGCATCGACAGCGCACAGCTCTACGGCAAGCGTTTGCGTCACCTGCGCTGCCGCATTGGCACGATCTACCAGCAGCACAACCTCGTGCCGCGTCTGCGCGTCATGCACAACGTCCTCGCCGGGCATCTGGGGCGTTGGTCGACCTTGCGCTCCCTCGTGTCCCTGCTGCGGCCGCTGGAACTGGACAGCGCCCGCGCCGCCCTGCGTCAAGTGGGACTGGCCGACAAAATTTTTCAGCGTACCGACCGCTTGAGCGGTGGGGAACAGCAACGCGTCGCCATTGCCCGCACGCTGGTGCAGGATCCTGATGTCGTCCTGGCCGATGAGCCGGTCGCCTCCCTCGATCCGGCGCTCTCCGAAAACATTATCCGTTTGCTCTGCGATCTCGCCAGCCAGGGGGGTAAAACGCTCATGGTCAGCTTGCACAGCGTGCATCTGGCCCTGGACTATTTCCCACGGATCATTGCCCTGCAGGAGGGACGTCTGGTGTATGATGGGCCGCCGCAGGCCCTGTCTCCCACTGTCCTACACGACTTGTTCACCGAGACCCCGGCAGAGGTGTCCCCTGAGGCAGAGCTCCATGCGCCGTCCTTCATCGTCCGCAATTGTCGTTTCCCCGCTTGAATGGCACAGCTCCCGTACGGGGCGTTTCCTGACAATCCTTCTGCTGGGGGCGGTGGTCGCCAGTTGGCGCCTGGCAGAAATACGCCCGCTGGCTCTCGTGCAGGCTGAGGCACTGGGCAACCTGTGGGATTTTGCCAGCGGCATGTTTCCACCGGCACATTCCCTCGACTTCCTCAAAACCGTCGGTCGTCCGATTCTGGCCACGGTGCAGATGGCGCTGCTGGGCACGGTGCTCGCGGCCCTGCTGGGATTGCCGCTCGGTCTCTTGGCGACCAATCGCCTCTTCTTTGCCGGTCCCCTGCACGACATGGCCCAGCGTGCTCTGCTCCCCTGGCTGCTCGCACGTCTGCCATATATGCTCGCCCGGCTCGTGCTGAATTTCCTACGCTCCATCCCTGAACTCGTCTGGGCCTTGCTCTTTGTGCGCGCCCTGGGTTTGGGGGCGGCTCCAGGGGTGATGGCGCTGGCCGTGAGCTATGGCGGCATGCTTGGTAAAGTCTATGCCGATATCCTCGAAGCGGTGCCGCATGCCCCGTTAGAAGCGTTGCAGAGCACCGGGGCATCGCGTGTGCAAATGGTGCTGTATGGCTGGCTGCCGCAGGTCTGGCCCAACATCCTGGCCTATACGCTGTATCGCTGGGAGTGTGCTCTGCGCGCCGCAACGCTCATGGGCTTTGTCGGCGCGGGAGGTATCGGACAGCAGATCGAACTGTCCATGCGCATGTTCGATTACCACGAAGCGGTGAGCCTGATTTTGATCATCTTTGCCTTGTCCGCGATCGTGGAATGGCTCGGCGATACCCTACGGCGGAGTATGCTGTAATATGACCCAGGCGCTCCCCTCAGTCCGTCATAGGCGCTGGCATGGTACGGTCCTTCTCGGACTTTTGGTTCTGGTCGTGTGGAGTTACTATGATACCGGCCTGTCATTCCGGACCTTACTGGGCGCGGAAGGCCGTCGCCAGATGGGGTTCTTTATTGCCCAGATGTTTCCGCCGGATCTGAGCCCTGTGCTGCTGCAACAGATCGCCTGGGGCGGGCTAGAGACCTTTGCCATCTCCTTCCTCGGCACGCTCTTGGCCGTGGTCCTCGCGGCATGCCTGCTGGGTGGCGCCACCCGCACGCTGGCGACGAGCAGCGCTTTTAGCGAGGCGGAGGCCCGGACGCTAGGTCAACGTCTCACGCAAGCCCTATGCTACAGCTTGGCGCGGGCGACGCTCAATCTGGCGCGCTCCGTACCGGAGCTGATCTGGGCTCTGTTGTTTATTTTGCTGGTAGGACTGGGGCCGTTCGCCGGGGTGCTGGCTTTGGGAGTGCACACCGCTGGGGTGCTGGGCCGTCTCTTTGCGGAGGTCTTGGAAAATGTCGACCGGCGCCCCTGCGAGACTCTGCAAGCGGCGGGTGCCAATCGCGTGCAAGTCTTCCTCTACGGGATGTTACCGCAGGCCGTGCCGGAGTTGGTGAGTTTTGCGCTGTATCGCTGGGAGGTGAACATCCGTGCCGCCGCCATCCTCGGGTTTATTGGCGCCGGCGGCATCGGGCACCAGCTTTTCATGGCGCTCAATCTGTTTTTGCACCAGCGTCTGCTGACCCTGATGGTGGCCATGCTTCTACTGGTGGCGTTGGTGGATGTGTGTAGTGCCTGGCTACGTCGGCTGCTGGTGTGAGGCCCGCAGGAATAACCGACCGTCCCCCCCCCCCAGACGTCAGGCACGCTGCTGCTTGGCTTGCCCAATCACCTGTGGGGAGTCAGGAAGGCGCGGCCTCATCCCGTAGCGCGGCTTCACACGCCGCCGCCTCAACCACCGCCACACGGGCGGCAAGCGCCAGGAGAGACGCTTGGGCTGCGTGTGGGGTGCCATCCCGCTCTCTGAATGTCGGAGACAGGATCGGCTCGATGGCGCGGCACTGCGTTACGTGAGGCTCTCCAGAGACCAGGATAGACCAGGAGAGCCGGAGCGGCATGCCCAGACGGCGCCGCTCCACCACGCGCTTAGCGCTTGCGTTTGGGCTCGCTGCTGTATGGTGCTCCAGTAGAAGCGGCGCGCACCTCGGCGGCGGTCTTCGCTTTGCGAATGGCCGTCAAGCGGGTATCTTCGTCTTGGAGCAGCAGTTTGACGTTGGTGAGCACCGCTTCAATCTTGTCGGCGGGGAACTTGCAGGCGCCGTTTTCGTCCATGTGCACAATCTCGCCCGGATGCACATCCATACCCGCTATCGAGACCGGCACGTTCACCGCTTGCACGCCCATGGCCCCATGACCGGCTGAGGCGCCGCTGAGCATGTACTGGAATTTGAGCTTGCGGATGGCATCGACATCGCGTGAGGGGCCATTGGACAGCATGCCAACACAGCCGACGGCTTGCATGGAAGTGACCATGATCTCACCAGCCAGACCGGCCTTGGCCGCCAGCTCGGGGGGAAATTTCTGCTGCATGACTAAAATGGTCGGCTTGGGCGAGGCATCCAGTGCATCCACCACGTCCATAAACGTCAGGCGGCTGTAGTGTGGATCTGGGATGCCATACACGCACGTCACCGCATAGCCCGCCACAGCGCCGAGTTCGGGATACATGCACCGTACCGACGTATCGGTGTACCAGTTTTCCGTCCAGGGATTGTAGAGGCCCAGGCAGATGGGATTGGTAGGATACGTCGCTACCACGTTAGTGATGGACGGCGTATCAATCGTACGCAGTTCCGCGAAGAGATCTTTCTCAGGTTTCTTCGGCATGTGTCTCATCCTTATTGTAGGTTTATCATAAACTGTGCAGCTGATGTGCTTAATCTCACTATAGCATGGATTGCTGGCCAGCGTCATAGCATATTTGTCGCGGCCACAGGCCGTTGACACCAATGGGCGAGAAAACAGCCGGGCAAATGCCGGCAACACTGTTGTGACTACTCCCCGGCCTGAAGGCCAGAGCTTCTAGGGACACGTCCCAGAGACTGTAGTCCCAGTCTCAAAATGTTCAAGGCGGCGTTATGGTCGCGGTCGCGTGTCAACCCACAGCACACGCACTGGTGTACACGCTCGGCCAGCGTCTTCTTGTGACGATGGCCACAGCCCGCACAATCCTGGCTCGTGTACGCGGGGTTGACCGCGACAAACGCTCGACCGGCCCATGCTGCCTTGTACGAGAGCAACGTCGCGCACTGCGACCATGCCGCATCCTGGATACTTTTGGCAAGGCAATGATTGTGCACCATCTGGTTGACCGACAAATCTTCGACCGCGATTATCCCAAAGCGATGCACGAGACGCCGGCTCTCTTGAGGGCCGAAGTTCGTCCGTCGGTTGGCGATACGCTCGTACACGCGGCGCACAATGGCGCGGCGCTTCCGTCGTGCGGGCGTACCGCGTGTGGCCGCTGACACCTGGCGTTGCGTGCGCTGCACATCCTTTTCATCCGTCCGCAAGAACGTGGGGCAGGGCGTACTCTCAGCAGTCGCGAGGGTGGCGAAGCGCAGCAAACCGACGTCAATGCCGCCAGCGTCCCCTGTCGGTGGCAAAGGCTGCGCTGCAAACTCACACGCGATAGTCACGTACCATTTGCGCCGCGACGCGCGACGAATCGTCCATGGCTTTGGCAGGCCTTCCAGCGGGCGATGTGCCACGACACGGACGGCCCCAACCTTAGACAGCTTGAGGACGCCACCCGTCATCTGGCAGCCATTCCCGTACTGGGGGAAGGTCATCGAGTCGTAGCGTCCCGCGCCACGGACACGCGGATAGCCCGGTGTGTCGCCCGCTTTGCCGCGCCGGAAGAACCCCTTGCACGCCAGGTCGATACGCACCGCCACGTTCTGCAAGACCTGCGCATGGACGTTGGAAAGCTCAGGACAATAGTGCTTCAGTGCGGGAAGTGTCACCGCCTGCTTGTGGTAGGTCAACGACGTCCGCCGTTCTTCCCAGGCCCGCTTCCGCGCCTCAAGGAAGTGGTTATAGAGCGTGCGACATTCCTCAAGCTGGCGCTCCAGCAGATGGGCTTGTTTTTTGGTGGGCCTGAGGCGGTATTTCATCGTCTTCAGCATGATAGAGACTCTCAATGAATCTGTGGCAAGAGTCCATCAGGAATCGTGCCTGCTGCGCAGCAGGCACCGCCTTATATCTCCGCCCTGCAGGACGGAGTTTTACGGTGTCTGTTATTCGCTGCGCACAGCCGGGCCCCGTGGTGGGGCCTCGCCTCCGTCATCACCTCCACATGAGAGAGTACTGAAACGCTATGCGTACCAATACAGCAAAGGCTAAGATGGCCGCTGGTCAGGTGGTCTTTGGCGCCATCATCAGCCGCCACGCTCCAGATCTCGTAGAACTTTTCGGTGCTATTGGCTATGACTTCGTCATGATCGACTGTGAGCACGGCCCCATGAGTCTCGATGAAGTCGAGCACATGGTACGGGCTGCGGAAGTGTTTGGCATCACCCCGATTACCCGCATCCCTAATCATGACGACTCGACCATTTTGCAATTTTTGGATCGCGGCGTGCAGGGTATTATCGTGCCGCATGTCAACACGCGGGCTGAGGCGGAAGCTGTGGCGAAGGCCGCGCGCTACTATCCCGATGGACACCGTGGCGTTGGCGGTGGCCGGGCGCACGATTACGGTGTCGGCACGTCGCGCGCGGAATCCACGCAATGGGTGAATTCCCAGGTACTGGTCATCCCGATGGTGGAAGAAACCGAGGCGGTAGACAATCTCGACGCCATCCTGACGGTGCCTGGGGTGGATGTGCTGCACGTGGCCTCGGGCGATTTGGGCCAGAGCATGGGCAATCCCGGCGCTGCCGCTGTGCGCCAGGTGATGAGTCAGGTGATCCCCAAAATTCGCGCTGGCGGCAAGCTGGTCGGGGTGGGGGGCAATTCACCCGCCGACGCGGCGGGCGTGGCCGAGTTTATCAAGCTCGGGGCGAATTTTGTGACGATTTCGGCTCTGGGCCTGTTGCAGATTGGCGCTAAAGATTTCCGGCAGCGCGTGCAAACAGCCTTGGGATAGTGCTGCAGGGGGCAGGGTGCGTGAGGCGGATGGGTCTTTATCTTGTAGAGGGATACGCGTATGGCACAGGCTGTTGAAGCTCAACTGAGCCCGGAAATTGTCCTCGAGGAAATGAAGAAAAACGGCGTGACGCACGTCGTCTGGTTACCGGATAGCGAGACGAATTGGTTGTACTTGCTGATGCAGGCCGAGCCGTCGCTGCATCTAGTGGCGGTAAGTCGTGAAGGTCTGGCGTTTTCGATGGCCGCTGGGCTGTCCGTTGGCGGCCAGAAGCCGATCATCCTTATTCAAAACACCGGCCTGATGGAGTCCGGCGATTCCCTACGCGGGTGGGCCATGGGGATGAACATTCCGGTAGTCCTGATGGTAGGGTATCGCGGCTGGACGCGCCACGGGGTGAATCAGGACACCGCGGCGACCTATACAGAGCACTTCTTGCACGCCTTTGGCATTAATTACTACCTCATTGAAAATGGCGCCGATGCCCCACGTATTTCCATCGCCTTTGCAGAGGCGCAGCGCACCAAACGCCCTGTGGCGGTGCTGGTCGGCGATGAATACCACGGCTTTAACCGCTAACCCTGCCGGGAGGTCGCTATGTTTCGTACTGCAGACATGCTCGAAATTTTTCAACAACATCGTGGCGATGCTATCGTCATCCCCGGCCGCGGTGGGCGTCACTGGGTCAATCTCAGCACCACCCCCAGCCGCGATATCCCGCTCGGTGATCCCGCCATGGGGGGCCACGCCTCGTTCGCCCTGGGGCTGGCCCTGGCACAGCCTACTAAAAAGGTCATTCTGTTTGATTCCGAGGGGGATTTGCTGATGAGCCTCGGCATTTTGCCGACCATCGCGGAGCAGGCCCCAGCGAATTTGTATCATTTTGTGCTGGATAACGAGTGCTATGCGACGACGGGTGGCCAACCGGTGCCGAATGCCAAAAACGTCGCCTATGACGTGATTGCCCGTGGCTCGGGGTATCCGCGGGCGTTTGCCTTTGACAAACTGGAGGATTTTGCCAGCAATATCGAGGCAATTTTGAGCCAGCCCGGCCCGGTGTTCGTCACCATGAAGGTGTTCCCTGAAGTGGAAAATAGCCCCATCGGCCAACGCCCGCGCTGGCAGACGCGCACGCGGGATCAGGTCGTGCGCGACGTCCAGGCCGAGCTGGGAGTGAGCAGGTAACAGGGTCAGGCGGTCCCTCAGCGTGAGGGATCGCCTTTGATCCGCACCACCGCACGACCCACCAACGGGCGTTACAGCACCTGCCAGGAGCGTCGTCCTTGTAAGCGCACCACTTTGCCAAAGCCAGGGGCGGGAAAATGCCCGGCCGCCACCACGATTTGCTCACGCTCCAAGCGCTCGACCAGGTGCCGACGGGTCTGCCGCGTCACCTCGGGATCCATATCCGCCCGCGACACCCAGTCTGTCTGTTCCAGTTGGGCGGGGTTATGCGCCGCATCGCCCAGCACGAGGGCACGCTCGCCTTGCGACGTAATGAGAATGCTCACGTGGCCAGGCGTATGGCCGGGGGTCGGCACCGCCGTCAAAGTGCTGGTGATGGCATGTTCCCCGTGCATAAATTCGATCAGCCCAAGTTCGGCGAGGGGCCAGACGCATGTTGGCGCATTGGGAAAGCGGTCGCGCACCGCCGGCTGATGGCAGGCCTCCCAATCAATAGCGCTCATCCAGTAACGCGCATTGGGAAACGTCGGGACATACTTCTCCCCTTGCATCATGAGGTTCCACCCCACATGGTCGCGGTGCAGATGCGTCATCACCACCATGTCGATCTCTTCCGGGCGCACCCCATTGGCCGCAAAATCGTGCATCAATTGGCCCCAGGGCACTTCCGGGGCATAAGTAGGTTTTGGACCCAGCCCCGTATCGACGAGGATATTCTTGCCGTCTGAGCGTATCAGGAAGGAGGCGAGATTGAAGCGCACATGGTGCTCTTCCGTCAGGTGCGATTCATAAGGTTGCCACTGCTCTTGGGAAATGCTGGGGAAGAAATTGCACAGATCGAATTCAAGCAAGCCGTCGGACAGGGACACAATTTCTACATTGCCAACGCGAATGGTATTGCTGGCCATGGACTCTCCTCCGTAGATGCAGGTTCTCAGGTCGCGATGGGATGTTCAGGGTAAAGGGAAAACGCTGCCCTGTCAAAAATCTCGCCCGATGTTTTGACGTCGCCTCTTTGTAGGGTGCCGTACTCCCTGCGACCAGCACAGACCTGCCCCTGAGCCGTGACGATATGGGGCCTCTCGGGGCATGGGAGGCGCTATGGGAGGACGGGCACGACCGCAGCGGCGAGGGGCACCAGTGTAGACCCCAAGGCCTTGGCCTGCTTGGCCAGCGTCGTGCCCTGGCGTGCGCAGTCCGGGCTCGCAGAGGCGTCGAGGCCGTGCGGCACCTACGCGCTGCCAGGTTTGCACAGGCTGTAGACGAGACGGGCGCGCTTGTGGGCCGTCGCCGTGATGGCTTGGGGGGCTCCCAGGTGGCGACGCATCCGCCGAGAGAAGGCCCCCAGTGCCGTGCGCGCGTGCTGGACCGTGCGTGCGGCGAGACGCAGAGCGACGGCGACGCGATGCGCACCGGGGCGCACCCGTCGTGACCAGACCTTCCCGCCCGCGATAGTGTGCGGGGGGCATAGCCCCAACCAGCGACAGCAGTGTTGCACGCTGGGCCCGCGGTGCCTGGCTGTCCCGATCGCGCGGAGGAGCACTAGGGCGGTGCCTTCGGCGATCCCTGCGATCGTGGTCAGGGCAACGCCCGCCAGGCGATAGAGGGGGGGGCGCGCCTCGCATCGGGGTGCGTTGGTCTTGTTGGCGCGGCGGGCTGTCGGCGGGAGGCCGCCTAGCGCTGTGGTCCGCACAGGGTTCCAGCGGCGCTTTGCTCTGCGGCTCGCCTTGGGTGATCTGCTGGGGAGAGAAGGCCTACAGCTCGACCGCGCGGCGTCAGGCACACCGGTGTGCGGCGCGCCAGAGGCCCTGGAGCGCCCTGGCGATGGCGTCCTCCGTGTGGGGGCCGTGGGGGGTGCGCAGCGTCGCGCGGTGCTGCGGGTCGCGCTCGCCCGCTCGCATGGCCTTGAGGAGAGCCAGACCGGTCACCCCGGGACTCTCCCTGACGACCGGCGTGAGCTTGAGATTCCTCTGTGCGAAGGCCTTGTGCATATGCTGCCCATGGTGGGCGGCGGAGGTCATGCGCCTCTGCCGGGGACGCCGAGAGCCGCGCAGCACGCACACGTGGGCCGCAGGCCGCAAGGCGCCAGCGCGCAAGCCGTAGGGAGACAAGCGTTGCCGCCATGTGCCATCAAGCCGATCGGTTGTCGGGCGACCGGGGGCACGCGTGGCGTGCCGGGGGGCGATGAGGAGCCCCTGCACGCCTCGGGCCTCTCACCGTGCGAACAAGGCAATCCAGTCCACACCGGTTGATTCCATGGCTACGGGGGTCACACCACCGTCAAGGAGCCAGTCGGCCCGGGCGTCGCGGTCGGCGGTGCAGGTGCCGAATTGGCCGCCCAGACGCTGCCACGCCACCACCCGGAGCCAGCACACTCCCGTACGCCGCGTGCGGAGGACGAACTGGCTGAGACACTGGCAAGGCTCGCAGCACAGCTCACGCGGCGGCTCCAGCAGCGCACCACCGCCGTGGACACCCCCTCCCGAGTCCCAGGATCTCCCGGTGCTGCGCACGTGCCTGGAGCAGCTGGATACGCGTCTCCGTCAGCACTTTGTCCAGATCGCGCAGCACCGGCAAGCGCAGGGACTCTCTGCCGAGATCCTCCAACGGCACCAGGAGATGGTGGCCACCTATGACACCGCCCTGGCCACCCTGCTGCGCCACCTCACCACCATTGAGACGGCTGACAACGAGGGCGCGCGTCAGGAGCACACTGCGCAGCTCTTGCAGCATCTGCAGGGCAGGCCAAAACCGCGTCCACACCAGCCTGTGAACCCCAATACACTCCCAGGGCACATCCCGTCCGCGACGGTGCGGAAACCACGCGAAACTGCCAGGGAGTTCCACTCCTCCCTCGTGCCGCCCTCTACCGTCCGTGTAGCGGCCACCGCGTTGCCAGCAGGCGTCCTGACCAGCGCGCAGGCCACCGCGCCACACGTCCTTCCCACCCCAGACGACCTCGCTCCCACCGAGGACGTGCAGATGACAGCGGACATCAAAGCCCTGGCAGCGACCTTGGGCAATAACCCAGTCAAGATCTGCAATGGGGTCCGCGATCACATCGACTTCCTGCCCACCTACGGTGCCATGCAGGAAGCGCAAATGACTCTCCAGACGAAACGCGGCAACGCCTTCGACACGGCCAGTCTGCTGATTGCGCTGCTACGGGCGGCCAATATCCCGGCACACTATGTCCTCGGCACCGTGCAGATACCGATCCATCGGCTGATGAACTGGGTCGGCAGTGCCGCGGCTCCAGAGGTCGCCCTCCAGTTCCTGAGCCAGGGGGGCATTGCCAACACCGCGCTCATCAGCGGCGGCCAGATTGTTGCCGTCACCCTGGAGCATGTGTGGGTCGAGGGCTACGTCGACTTCGAGCCTTCACAGGGTGCGGTGCATCACCAGGGCGATACCTGGATCCCTCTCGATGCGTCGTTCAAGCAGTATACCATCAGGCCTGGGATGGAGCTGCGGACACGGGTGCCTTTGGACGTACCGGGGTTTGTCGCCCAAGCGACCCAAGGGGCTCTCCTCAATCCGCAGGAAGGCTGGATACAACATCTGCACCAGGCGAATATCCGGACGCTTCTGACGACGTATCAACACCACGTGCGGCAATTCGTCGTGTCACAAAAGCCCCATGCCACCCTCGATGAGATGCTTGGCACTAGGACGATCATCGCGGAGCCACGCTCGGTGCTGGCGGCGGGACTGCCGTACCACCTCGTGGTACGCGGCACCGCGTTGGCCGCGCTGCCGGCGTCCTTACGCCATCACGTCAGCGTCGCGCTCTATACGAGTGCACTCGATCGCGCGCAGGAAGAGCCTGTCTTGCAATATCAGATCAGTCTGCCCGGCCTGCACACCCAGCGTCTCGGGGTCACGTATATGCCAGCCACTGAGGCCGACAGGCAACTGATCAGCAGTTATACACAACAGGGCGCCACCGCGCTGCCGGCGTATCTCCTGCGCGTCACTCCGTTGCTCCAGCTCGATGGACGCCCGGTGGCCACAGGGCCTGTAGACACTATGGGTCGGCGTCATATCTGGAGCGTAACGCTGCGTGATCGGCATGATCAATACACCCGGACCGAGCAGTGTACCGGCAGTGCTGGCGACGAGCTGGTCTTTGGTGTCAATGGGAATGGCCTCACGGAAGCCGTGCTACGGGCGCGGCTCGCCGCACACGCCTCCGAGACGGCGGCAGAGAATTTGTCCACTCTTCTCCCGCCCTGATCATCCGCCAGGATCGTGCTAATTTTTACACATTTGCCCAGCGTGATGTCGAAGATGAAGATGATCACTTTTTTCGCAATGTGAAGAATCGCGAGTTACTACAACCATTTCTCGAACGGGGACGCACAACACGGGAAGCATGCCAGACGATCAGCAATGGGCAACCATTGATTCGCGTCAACATCTACCGTACGAAAAACGGTGGCTATGTCGATGTGCTGGTTCTTAACAAATAAGACGGTCTTGAGATCTGTCGTCGGTATTGGTCTGCTGGAGGTCCTAGGTGCCACTCCCGCCCATGCAACCGTCGAGGGCCAGCCCTGTCAACATGTGCCCTGATCTTGCTACATTGTCACCCCATCTGAGAGTGCCCCCGTATCGCGTGTGGAGGGGACGCTCATCCTACTGGAGACCATTGTTGCCCCCTTCGTCAAGGAACGTCCGAGCTGTGTGATGGCCTGCGCGGTCTTGGAGCGGCTCCTGGAGGCGCCACGCATCGACGCCCTGTGTGCGCACACCGCCCAGCATCAATAGACGCGCGAGAGCCTGTTTGCCGCGCTGGTGCAGTTGAAGAGCGCAGTGGTCCTTGGCGTGCAGCCCACCGTCCACGCCGTCTCCCAGGCGAATCAAGAGGCGATTGGGGTCTCGACCACCGCCTTCTACAACACACTTGCACGGGTCGCCCCGCAGGTGTCCGCGGACCTCGTGCACGATACCGCCGCGCTCGCCGAGCCGGGAGGCAAGGCGCGGGTGGCCAGCCACCCGCGCGGGACATGCTAAACGTCCCGGTGCCACGTACAGCGGCCCGGTGGCTGCACAAGCGCTGCTCGTGCGTGATCCCGCCAGCGGGGAGACGATGCGGTTCCGTCGCATGACAGTCACGCGCAATGGGCCGACCCGTGACCAGAACCCCGCGCTCCACCTCCTCTCCAAGATCCCGAGTGGACGGGCCGCGGCCGCCCAACCGGCGCGGGTATCCGGCATACGGTGGAGCATTGCCACCGCGTTGTTTGCGATCACCACGACGTTGTCGTGTGCGCTGCATACCTTGGAGGACCCCCAGGCCGCGTTGTTGACGTGTTGCCTGGCGCTGGTGGCGGATAACGCGATGGCGATGCTCCAAGCGGCTTTGCGGAGCCACTATGGCCGCAAGTAGGGCAATGACGAGGTCTCGATCTCTGACTTGTCCTGGGAAATCGGCCGGACCTCTGACGGGATGATGATGGCGCTTCCCGCCCCGCACGGGGCGCTGTGTCGCGACCTCTCCGCCCAGGCGTTTGCGAGCGCGTTGAGTGCGTGGGTGTCATCGGTCGATCTGTCGCAATACCAGAAGCATCCACGCGGCCCCAAGAAAAAGCCGCCGGAACGTACGCCATATCAGCACAGGCACCACGTCTCGACAGCCAAGCTTCTTGTGCAAAGATGACCATATTGAAAGGTCTGCCTATTAGGGGTTGATTGAGCGCATAGGGAGTTATTATATGGCGACGGCGCGAGCAAGTCATAACACGGCAGGAGAGTGCCAAGCCGTGGCAACACCGCGGGCGAGATGTCCATGGCGGAAGTCCTATGGCAGGAGCCGTGTCTGGCTGAAGCCCGACCTCCAGACCACATGAAGCTGTCAAGAGACCCGTTTGCGTCGCCAGCCGTAGTCGAGCAGGCTGGACGGTACAGCCTTGAGGCTCCCCGACACACCGGCGCAAGCTTTTAGCCAGGCCCGCCCGCCTTCACGGGCATCGGCGCTGTGGCGGGTGCGTGCGATGCACGCATCGCGAACGGAGCCCACTCTATGGTCCTCATGACGTCGGTCGCTGCGCTCGTACCCAGGCACGGAACGCCCGCACCATGGGGATAATCCCTTGGGCGATGCCTTGCTGCAGAAACGGCGCGAGCACCTCGGCTGAGACGCCCGGAAACCACGCACTGTGCGTGGTTTCGCGGTATTCTGCGCCGTGGAGACGCAAGATGTGCAGCACCTGACCGGTATGGCGCCAGATTTCTGGCACCTTGAGGCTGGTATAGATCGGCAGTGTGTTTAAGGACGGATGCGTGATAGCAATTTCGATGGACAGATCAGGCGGTGGGTCCACGCTCAGATCAATCGTGTCGCGATCGGCGATACGCTCGATATTTTCCACGTAATAGCAATCATCAGGCTCCACACCACGGGCAGCCTCGGCCAGTCGGAAGGTGGTGGAGCCCAGGCTCACCAAATTCGCGTCCAACTCTTCTGCCAGCACTGCCAGCAGGTGTGGGAAAAGTGACTTTAGGCGTTCGTGGCGGGCAGAGGTGGTCATGATTTGCAGCGTCCCTTAATCGTAGCTCAGTCGAAAACGCGGGTTATCCGGCAGCAGTTCCAGGAGGTCTTCATACTCGGCCCAACTGACCTCGTAGAGTAGGAGCGCGCTGTTGGCTGGTAAGGCGTCCAGCAGGTCATAGACACTCTGCGTCTGTACACTCATGTGGCTTCCTCCCGTTCCTGCACCCCGTCTCCGACTTGACCGTATGGTATAGTGGAATGTGCGAGACAACAAGCGACGCACGCCGCGCCCCTGTCTATAACCACACCCGGAGGTTTCCATGGCCATGAACATTTCCTTAGAGCAACCCATCACCTTACCCCCGGACCCGGCGGACAGCGCCCAGCAGGTGGCAGCCGCCACCGCAGCGTTTGAGGCCGGGCAGCTCGCCGTGGCGGACTATCGCGCCCAGATCAATGCTATTGTGAGCCGGCATCCCACCTGTCTCAGCGCCTGGGCTGCCCTCGGGGAACTCGCCCTGCGCGAGGATGTGATCGCCGCGTATGCCTTCTGCCGCGTGGGCTATCACCGCGGCTTGGACCGGGCGCGTGGCTCCGGCTGGCGCGGTACGCAGCCGCTGCCCTGGTCGGCGGAGACCAATCGTGGCTTCTTGCGCTGCCTATACGGCTTGCTGCAAGCCACCACGGCCATTGGGGAAACGGCGGAGATGACGCGTATTCGCCAATTTCTGTTGGAGCTGGAACCGAATAATCACTTTGGGCTCGATCCCCGCGCCTAGCATAGGCCATAGCACCCGCTGGGCCAACGTGCTACCATGCCACCGTCTACGCCACAACCTCGTGACTCTTACACACGGGAGAAGATTCTGATGAGCACCGCAACCTCGCACATCTATGCCGGCGCCGCGCACTGGACCTCGGCGGGTGATACCAAAAACCCCGGCGGCATCTTCCGCCGCGCCGTGGGGGATGACCACTGGCAGGCCCTGCACAACGGCCTGCCGGACAAGCCCGAAGTGCGCGCTATCCTTATTCATCCCGAGAACCCGCAGGTCATCTTTGCTGGCACCAACCACGGGCCGTATCGCAGCAGCGACGGCGGTGACCACTGGGAAAAGCTCGGCTTTCCGGATCTGGGCATGACCGTGTGGTCGATGCTGTTCCACCCCACGAATCCGCAGATCATGTACCTCGGCACGGCTCCGGCGGCTGTGTATCGCAGCGACAACGGTGGCGATACCTGGCGGCGGCTGCCCAATGCCCGCCAGACGGAGCGGGTGCAGATGGGGTTTGACTCGCGTCTTATCCGCATGACGGTTGACCCGAGCAACCCTGACGAAATCTACGCCGGGGTGGAAGTCGGTGGCCTCATGCGTAGTCTTGACGGCGGCGAGAGCTGGACGGATTGCAGCGAGCAGTTGGTGACGCTGGCCGAGCGTCCGCATCTGAAGAGCAAAATCGGCAGCGATACCGCAGCCGAGGGCATGCTGGACACGCACGCCCTGACCATGAGCGCGGCGCAGCCGGGCACGGTGTTCTTGGCCGTGCGTATGGGCCTGTTCCGCAGCACGGATCACGGGATGAGCTGGGAAGACATGGAAGTGGGCCGCTTCTCACCCCTGACCTACGCCCGTGACGTGCAGGTGGCGCCACAGAATCCGCAGGTGATGTACGCCTGCCTCAGTCCTGCGGCGCGTAGCCGTGATGGCTCGCTGTATCGTAGCACCGACCTGGGCAAATCGTGGGCCCGCTTTGATCACGGCGTCAAGGCCAATAGCACCATGATGTCTGTGGGCCTGCACCCGCGTGATCCGCAGCAGGTCTACTGTGCCTCACGGAGTGGGCAAGTGTTCGGCACCCAGGATGGCGGTGCCTCCTGGAACGAATATGCGTTGCCGGAGAATATCCAGGACGTCTACGCCGTGGCCTGTGCCTAGCGCACCCGCGCGGCGCTGAAGCGCACGCCTGGTCCTCTCCCATTTCGAGAGGACCAGGGTCTGGAACGCGACGGGATTAGCATGGGAGGAGTCCATCTGCATGGATCAAAAAATCATTGACTTGTATGACGAATATACACATGCACCGCTCGACCGTCGCGAGTTCCTGCAACGGCTGACGCGCTTGACCGGTAGTGCTGCCGCGGCCCTGGCCCTGGTGCCTTTACTCGAAGCGAACCAGGCACATGCGGCGCTGGTGGCCCCAGACGATGCGCGACTGGAGACCAGCCGCGTGACCTATCCCGGCGCCAGCGGTGATATCAAGGCCTATCTGGCGCATGCCAAGGGCACAGCCAGGCTGCCAGGCGTGATCGTCATCCACGAGAATCGTGGTCTTAACCCGCACATTGAGGATGTGACGCGCCGCATGGCGCTGGAAGGTTTCCTCGCCCTCGGTCCCGATCTCCTGTCGCCAGCAGGGGGCACGCCCAGCAACGAAGATACGGCCCGCGACATGATCGGCAAGCTGGATGGCCCACAGACCATTCAGAATGTCGCCGCCGCCGTGACCTTTCTGGCCAAGCATGCCCAGGGTAATGGCAAGGTCGGCGCCATGGGGTTTTGTTGGGGTGGCGGGATGGTCGGCGATCTGGCGGTCAACGCGCCGACCCTCAATGCCGGCGTCGTCTATTATGGCCGTCAACCGAATGCCGGAGATGTGCCTAAAATGCAAGCGCCGTTGTTACTACACTATGCCGGGGAGGATACACGCATTAACGGGGGTATCCCGGCCTTTGAAGAGGCCTTGAAACAGGCTAGCAAGCGCTACACACTGCATATGTACGACGGGGCGCAGCACGCCTTCAATAACGATACGTCCGAAGCGCGCTACCACAAGGCCGCGGCGGACCAGGCATGGGCCCGTACCCTGGCCTTTTTCAAGGAACACTTGCGGGCCTGAGCGGTCGGCGCCCGTGCCTTGCCATCTGGCACACGCGCGTGTATGCTGACGTATCCCTCCGAAAGGGGGGCGAACGCTTCCAAGCTCATACGTACGAAGGAGAATACCATGGCCAGCATCAACAAGGTCGGACACGTTGTGCTCAACGTGGCGGATGTCGCCACCTCCGTTGCCTTCTATACCCAGGTGCTTGGGATGGAAGTGATGCGTCTGCGGGACGGCAATGCTGCCTTTCTGTCCTTTGGCACCCAACACCACGACATTGCCCTGTTTAAGGCCACCGAGGGGGCCGAGCGGGGTGGGTTGGGCCTCAATCACATCGCCTTCCAGGTCGCTGGCGATGAGACCGAGCTGCGGCAGCTCTATGGCCGACTCGTTGCCTATGGCGCCAAGGTGGACTTCACCACCGACCACGGCATGACGCGTAGCGTGTATTTCTTCGACCCCGACGGCAACCGCCTGGAAATTTTCTGTGAAACCATGGAGACTGAAGCTGGCCGGGAGTATATGCGGGCTGGCGTTAATCTCAACAATCGGGACTACAAGCCCGAGCCGATCCTGGCGGAGGTGGAACGCGCGGTGTCTGTGGCCTAAATCCCCTGTCCGTCGACACCAGAGTCGGGCTGCAGCCTTGTACATCTCCCCCCAGATGACGCGGGCCGGAGGGTCACTGCTTGAGGTCACCAACGCCAAGTTCAACGGCAGCGCTGTGCAGCGCCGCCGTCACTCTGCTGAACTCTCTACGCAGTGCATCCAGAACCGTAGGCGCGTCATGGATACGCTCCTCACGCGCCAGCAGCTCCACCTGTGCACAGAGATTGGCAAGCTCGGCGGCGCCGAGACTCGCGCTGCTGGATTTCAACGAGTGTGCGGCCATCCGCAAGGCAGACGCGTTCTCGCTCGCCAGCGCGACTTGCATGGCGCT
The DNA here is from genome assembly GCA_005777235.1 of Pseudomonadota bacterium. Taxonomy (GTDB): domain Bacteria; phylum Tectomicrobia; class Entotheonellia; order Entotheonellales; family Entotheonellaceae; genus SXND01. Next base: position 35,541 of record SXND01000162.1, on the reverse strand, counting down.
GAGGAGCCGTGGCGCATCGTCGATGAACACCCGCATCACCTTCTCGATGATACTCGGTGCACCTTCGGCCTGTATAGCGCGAATGCTCTGCAGCATACTCAGATCGATCACTGGGCCTGCAGGCGTCACGGGCTGGCCGGCTTGGTTGGAGGGTGACGCAGCGGCTGGAGTCGCTTCCGCATGGATCCAGCGCACCAACATAGCATGGAGATCGTTGGTAAAGTACGGTTTGGACAAGTAGTCGTCCATCCCTGCCGCCAGGCAGCGCTCACGGTCGCCGGCCATCGCATTGGCTGTCAGGGCGATGATCGGCAGACGAGCCTGCGGACCTGTCATTCTGCGGTGGCTTTCCAGTTCACGGATGCGCGCCGTCGCCTCGAATCCATCCATCTCTGGCATGAGACAGTCCATCAGCACGAGTGCGTACGCCTGCTCCTGGACCCGGGATACGGCCTCGCGGCCGTTCTCGACCGCATCCACCGTCAGCCCCAGAGCTTGGAGCATCTCCAGGGCGATTTCGCGATTCACCGCATTGTCCTCGGCGAGCAGAATGCGGCCGGTGGTGGATATTGTCTCTGGGGTGGCCAACGGGTCGCCCGCGGCGCTCTCCGGTCGCTCGGCAATGCGCAGTGGCAGGTGAAACCAGAACTTCGAACCAAGACCGGGTATGCTCGACACCTGGAGTGCACCGCCCATGAGCCCGACGAGCTGGAAACTGATCACCAAACCGAGGCCTGTGCCGCCATAGTGCCGCGTCGTGGAGGTGTCTGCCTGCGTGAAGGCCGTGAACAGCTTACTGAGCGTGTCCTCGTGGATGCCGATGCCGCTGTCCAGCACCTGAAAGAGGACGGTGACCTCGTCGTCACGTACGTCACCTTGCAGACTCACCTCCAGGCGCACGTGGCCACGCTCCGTGAATTTGATCGCGTTCGAGAGGAGATTGGTTAACACCTGACGCAAGCGCAGCGGATCGCCGCACACGAAGGCCGGGACCGCGTCGGCAATGTGGCACTCGAGCGTGAGTCCCTTGTCACTGGCTGCGGCGCGGTGGGTGTGCCCGATGAGGTTCACGACGCTCCGCAACTCAAAGCTGACGGCATCAACGTCGAGCTTGCCGGCCTCAATTTTCGAGAAATCGAGGATGTCGTTGATCAAACCGAGGAGACTCTGGGCCGACTGCAACACGGTGGACGCGAAACGCTGTTGTTGGCTGTCGAGAGACGTCTGCAGGAGCAGTGTGGTCATACCGAGCACACCGTTGATGGGGGTACGAATTTCGTGGCTCATGTTTGCCAGGAACTGTGACTTAGCGCGATTGGCATTGTCGGCGCGTTGTTCGGCCTGGGCGCGCTGTTCGAGCGCCACACGGAGCTCCTCGACACGTTGTTCAAGACGGCGATTGCTGTCCTCGACCTGGTGGCGCGCGGCATACAAGCCTGCACGCGCATCATCAAGGCCGCTGGCCGCGCTGGCAATCTCTTCCTGCAGCGTGTTAAAACTCGCGGCCATCTCTCCAAGCTCATCACGACTATTGATGCGTACCGGCGTGTAATCCACACGCGCATGGGCATCGGCGAGCCGCCCGGCGCCCAGCGCCCGCATGGCGCGCGAAAAATCCGCCACCGTGCCGCGTGCCAGCCGTTCGGCGGCGCCGGCCACCTCGACCGCCGAGTGCGCAATCATCCCCGGCAGGACCAGGCCAACGCTGATCGTCAGCATGGCGACCGCGACGAAAATGTCCTCCAGGGCGCTCACCAGCGCGGTGTGCTGCGTGGGGACACTACTGACCGCTAGCAGGTACCCCGCGCCGTCCAAGGTCAGCACTAGCAACATCGCCCCGGTCAGTTTGATGTGCAGCGACGGCGCCACGCCCGGCAACCCGCAGGCGCGCCGGTCACAGAATTTGCGCACCGCATACAGCGCGGCCCCGGAATAGGCGAACACCAGCCCGAAGAGAACCGTCGGCAAGCCAAATTGCTGAAAGCCCAGGATGGCGGACAGCATCCACACCGCGGCCGCAACCAGACCCAGCATGATGGTTCCATAGGGCGCGCGATAGGGACGCGGCATCTCGGGCGCATCGCGCCGCAGGAGCCACACCGCGACGCTCGGCAGGGTGATGCCGATAAGATAGGTAAAGTTCGCCGCCGCAATGAGCCACACCGGATCGCCGATCAGCAGGAAGAAAATCGCCATGGCCGCCGTCAACACCGACGCCACCCACGGGGCATCCGTGGCCGAACGGCGCGCCAACACGGACGGCAGCAGGCCGTCCTCCGCCAGCTGCGACAGCGTCCGGGCCGCACCAGCCAGCGGCTGGACCGTGCCATGAAACATGTTCAGGATCATGAACCAGATCGCCGCCGCCTTGGCCCCAGCGCCGAACAGCGGGGCGAACGTCGGGCCAAGGACGAGCGCCAGATCCTTGCCGAGCGACTCGACCCCGAGCACGCCGAGCCAGACCAGCGGCAGCACGATGAAATACACGGCCGCCATCGCCCCGGAGGCGAACATGGCGCGCGGCACATTACGTTGTGGATCGCGCGTCTCGCCCACATGGCAGGCCGCCGCCTCGAAAGCCGGCGCGGCAAAGCCAATGAGGTAGAGCCCTGCCATGAGACTCGTCAGTTGACCGAACATGCCGGGGAAGGGCGTCGTCAGATGGAAATCGATAGCCTGCTGCCAGTCCACCGTCCCGGCATAGATCGGCAGCAGCCCTGACAGTAGGGCCAGAATGGCCGAGGCGACCGCGACTGGGGTGATCAAGCGCGCGACCCACTTCACCCCGCAGAGATTGACCGCGGTGAAGAACAGTACCAGACCGACAGCCAGGGCGTTGATGGGTACTGCCGGCAGATACCACTCATGGATGGCGGACGCCGAAAGGATCGCGGTGAGCCCGCAGGTGGGCACCCAGCCCCACCAGATAACACGTGCCAGCGAGATTCCCGAGCACGGGGGCATAGGGCTGAAACGCTTCTCCGCAGGTTGCCGCAATGCCACCAACGCGATTCGGCCACAAAAGGATCAACTCAGTCCATCCAGGCGCTGCGGCCCAGCTCAACAGCAAACCGACGATCAATAGCGGCACAGCAGCACTGCCCTGGCCGAGGATATCGCCCTGGCCGGCAAACAGGGCGGCAAGCAGGAACAGACTCTGATTGCTGCCCCCCATGGCGAGCGCCGTGGTGCCCACCCAGCCGAGCGTCCGTGGATGGGATGGTTGGAGCGAGCCGAGGTTCCCCTCGGCGCCAGGGTGTGCATCACGGGGATGTAGGATAGGCATGTGTGACACCCTTCATCATGGTAGTATGATACATAGAAGACCTAGATGCGCAGGCCCATCCGCCGTTCACTCTTTCAGCTTGATTTCTTCCCAGGGATAGGCATAGCCTGACGTAATGGTCGGGAAGATATCTTGCCATTTCTGTGCCGCCACCTTAGGGCCAATGGCATTGACAAAGGCGTGCCGGAAGATGGGCACAAAATAGGCATTCTCTAAAATAGCGCGCTGAATCTCTGCCGCCAGCTTCTGGCGCTCGGCAGGGTTGACCGAGCGTTCATATTGGGCAAACTTGTCGTCTAACTCCTTGACACAAATACGGTCCCGGCTATTAAAGCCGCCGCACTTGAAAAAGCTCTCATACCAGTTGGCCCACGTGCCCCCAACGCGGGTGGCATTGAACAGGATCTGCAAACCGGGCCATTCCTTCAGCCCACCTTGCATCTTTTGCAAAAAGACGCCACGCTCCATGGTTTGCAGCTTGGTGCGTATACCCACTGTCGCTAACTGCGTGACCACGCTTTCACCGCGCGAATAAAACACTGGTACGGGCGTGAGCCAGTCCACGTCAAAGCCGTTCGGGTACCCGGCTTCACGCAGCAGCTGGCGCGCCTGCTCAGGACTGTGTTCAAAGGCCGGCCAGTCAATGGCATAGAGCACATCGCTGTTAATCCAGTTACCCGAATTCTTGCCAAACCCGCCCATTTCCGCTTCATTGATCGCCTGCCGGTCCACCGCCAGGCTCGCCGCCTGCCGCACCCGCTTGTCGTGGAACGGATTTTTAGGATTCTGAAACCCCGGAAATTCCAGCCACCACGAGCCCGACAGCACCGGGGCAATGATCCACTGGCGATTCTTTTGCAGGCGCTCAATAAATTCGCCGCCGACGTTATAGATAATATCGGCCTCACCACTCTCCAACATGGCGAAACGGGTGGTGGCTTCCGGCACGCTGAGCATAATTAGCTGTTTGATATGCACAGGCTTGTAGTAATCCTCGAACGCTTCAAACTCCAGCCGGGTGCCCGCCTCTTGCCGCATGAGTTTGTACGGCCCAGCGCCAATGGGTTTTTGCTTGAAGCGATCCGGCCCGACTTCCTGATAATACTTTGCCGGGACAATCCAGCCGGCGCCACTGACGTTGGAGGTGCCAAAAAGCATCAGGAAGTCGAGGAAGGGCTCTTTGAAGTGGAAACGCACCGTGCGGTTATCAATGATCTCGACGCGTTCCGTCTTGGATTTCAGGAGATCGGCCTTGGCGCCCCGGTAGTGTTCAAAACTAAACTTGACGTCCTCGACGGTGACCGGCTCGCCATTGTGGAACCTGGTCCCTGGCCGGAGCCAGAAGGTGGCGCTTGTGGCATCCTGGGCAAACTCATAACGCTCCGCCAGAGCCGGATGGTCAAACAAGGTATCACGGTAGTTTTTAATTAAGGCATCGTGCAGGGCATTGAGAAAATTGTCCGGCGTGGCCGTGCCGTCGTGCTCCTGCGGATCGAGCCACTTTGAGGCAATGCTGGCATGCCAGGCCAGGGTGAGCTTGCCTTTCGGCACGACTTTGGCGGTTTGCGCCGCGACCCACGACACGCCCCCGAGGAGTACGCACAAGCCAACCCCCAGGATCCCAACTCTCTGTCTCATACTTCTCCCTTTCTGCTCTGCGCTGTCCGTCTTATCACAAGTAAGGCGGCCATCATACGATCTGGTGCCCCTCTGTCAAGCGCCAATCCAGGTCAGGCTTGCAAACGTGCAGGTGAAGCCCTATCCTCCAGCACACATACGCGCGCTGATAATGGCCGTTCACCCTTGGACAAGGCGCCCTTGAGCTATGGCAGCACCTGCAACCCTCCTGGACCATCCTGTTGTCTCCAGTCGCTACTTTTTCCCACGGCGGGCCGCCTTCCCGGACCCCTATTGGGTCGATGCCGCCGACGGCAGCAAGCTGGGATGTTCGTACCACGTGGTCAATCCCGCGGCCAAAACCGTGGTGTATTTCCACGGCAATGGGGAAGTCGTGGCGGACTATTTGCCGGGCTTGCCCGAGTGGTTCACACAAGAGGGCTACAATCTCCTCCTGGCCGAATTCCGGGGCTATGGCATGTCCACCGGGCAACCGGCCCTGGTGGGGATGTTCGACGATGTGTCCGCCATCATCCACAGCCTGGGTGTGCCAGAGAGCCAGATTGTCCTCTTTGGTCGATCCATTGGGTCGCTGTATGCGGTGCATGGTGCCTTGAAGCATCCGCATGTGGCGGGAATTATCCTGGAAAGTGGCGTGGCACAAGTGGCCGAACGCTTCTTTCTGCGCGTGCAACCGGAAGAGCTCGGGACGTCTGAGGCAGTGCTATGGACGGAACTGCAACGCCATTTTGACTACGCCGCCAAGCTCAAGGATTTTCAGGGACGCACCCTCATTCTGCACACGCGCCACGATGAGCTCGTGCCGGTGCACCACGCCGAGATGCTGTACGCCGCCGCTCCCGAGCCGAAAACGCTGCAGATCTTTGAGCAGGGAGGCCACAACGATATTTTCTACTGGAATCAGGACGTCTACATGCAGCTGGTGGAAACCTTCCTGGCGGACCTCAGTGCAGGACGCTGAGGTGTTGAGCGCCAGTGCGAACCTTGTCCCCGCACCACGCGCCGCCCCTGGGCGAGAAGCTATGCTCAGGGGTGTTAGGCTGTCGCATACGCTGTGAAGGGCCTGACACCGGCTGGGTGGAAGCCCAACACAATATGGTCCGGTGGAATGCCCGCGCGCACGAGGTCGTATGTGACACCCTGTTCCGTGCCATCACGTTGGATCCACAGCTTGCCCTGCACAATATCGATATGCATCAGACACCCATGCACACGCCTATTACCTTCCCAGCCCACGGTCAGCAGCGCATACCGATCCGTCTCCCGATCAAAAATGGACTCAAATTGGATATCGCCATGGGCATACGGGATCTTCGTATAGGCAAGAAGCACTTCTTGCACAATATGGCGGTAGGTTTCTAGGGTATCCATTGGCTAATAACCTCCGTAGCTGGCTCAAAGACGAGGAGCTTGAGACGTTGATTGTCGAGTAACACCTGTCCAATGGGCTCGGTAAACACGTCAAAGAACACCGTGTCACGGATGGCAAGATATAGGGTACGGTCAGGCTCCAGGCGCGCCATGACATCATGGTACACAATATATTGCCCCAGAGCATTTTCAAGATCAGCGACAGCCGATGGGCTGATCAAGCTTTTGATTTCGAGACATTTAACTCAAGATAGATTCGCGAGCTTTCCAGGCAAAATAACTGCTTGATTTCGCATAGGTTTTCTTTCTTCAAAATATCTCAAGTTAAGAGTCTCTTGATTTCTACGGCGATTTTGCGTGGTCCCTGGGTCGCGGCCAGCAGGTGTTCCAGGCCCAGATCGACGTAGAGATCCTTGAGACCCCAGCGTAAATGATAGGGATCATGCGTGATCGTCCAGCCGTCTTTGATGAGGGCGCGTTTTACCGTGTCATGATACATGTCGTATGCTGGCATAGAGCCTCACCTGACGCAGTTAGGGATCACGCCGTCCTCACATCACAAACCGTGTGCCCTGGGCATGGCGCAGAAAGCGACGCATTTCTTCATACGATAAGCGTTCCGTTTCCTCCATGAGGCGGAACTTCTCGGCCGGCTCGCTGGCCTGGGTGAAGCGCTTGGCGATCGCCTCAAGGGCAGCACGATAATCGCGATAACTTTCCGCTTCCTCCCGCACACCCAGGCCCTCTTCCACAGCCCGAATGGCGAGTGCGAAGATCGCGAACCAGATCGCTGTGACGTGCACCACCGGCTTATGGGCGAAAGAAGCGAGAGAGGCCAGGGCAGGGAAAGACAGCGCCAGGGCGATGACGAGATGAATACCAAACAAACCCAAGACGCACAAGAAGGCCGCCTGAGACCACTAGCCTGCCTGCATCCTGGGAGACGCTGAGAACAGAGCCCCTTGCGTCCGCAGCTTATAGTTGGCGTACTGGAGTTGCGGGGTGATCCTGAGTGCCTGGTAGGCCGCGAACACGTCATGCAGATCGGCGTTGAGCATAGCGTCGTCCAAGCGTGGTAGCGGGTGGAGCCACACATCCGTCTCTTCGCTGCTCTCAAGAATCCTGGTCAGCTCCGCCTCCAGATGGTCTTCATACTGTAACCTGAAGTTGCTGAACCATCGGCGCCGTGCGTCTTGATACGCCTGCACGCTGTCTGGCGTTTTCAGGCTGGCGATGATGGCAGGGAGATGGCACACAAAGGTCTGAAAATGAAATTGCCGCAGCCGCTCGGTCATCAGGCGCCGATGCAGCCAGCGTTGCTTTAGTTTCGTATGTAAGACGCCGCCAAGGCCGATGAACACGCTCAAGATGCCTGCGACGGCGGAGATGAGTCCCAGTATTCGAGCTAGAGCCCCGCAGTTGTGGTACAGCGGTTCTGCGGAGGCGCCAAGGAGGGCAATGGCACCAAGAAGGATGGCGCACACCCCAGAACGGCGGCTCCACTTGCGTGCCAAATTGGCGGGGATATCGTAGGCCGTGAACAGTGCCCGGAGTTCGGGATGGTCGAGGACATGCGGCAGATCTGGGTAACTGGCGGCGGCACGTTCCAGAGCCGCCGGGCTCGTCAACAAGTCACTGTTAAATATGTACCTGTCGGTTGTCTGTGCCATGGTCATGCTCCTCCCTATCCGTGCCCCGCCTTAGCGAGCCTTGGGCAGAATTTCTGCTGCGGCTTCCAGTTGTGCGAGACGTTGTGTGATCCAACTTTTGAGTGCTTCATTAGGCGCATGCTCAAGCGCTTGCAGCCATGCGGCTTTTGCCTGTGCGCTCTTGCCAATGCGGCGATAGGCTTCGCCGAGATGGGCATACGAGTCTGGTAGGTTCAGCTTGTAGATGGCGGCTTGCAGATGGGGGATGGCCTGGTCCACCATACCCAGCTTGACGTAGTTCCATCCCAGGCTGTTGCGGATAGAGGCATTGTCTGGTGCACGTTTATGGGCGCGCTCAAGCAACTCGCGGGCCCAGGGCAGGTTCAGGTCGCGCTCGGTCCATTCATAGCCGAGGCGATTGAGCGTGGACGCATCGAACGGGTCGAGCGAGAGCGACTGTAACAACACGCGCTCGGCTTCTTCCCAGCGCTCGATCTGTATGAGAGCCCACCCTTTCAGGCTGAGCACGGCGGCTGGTGGCACGTTCTCTGGCAGCCCGTGCTGGAGCAGCGCATCGGCGATGAGCAGCGCGTTGTTCGCATCGTTGGCCTGGAGCATCAGGTGAGCCATGTGCAGCAAGGCGTGACGTACGCTCTTGGGAGGCTCCTGGTTGGCTCTTTGCATGGATGTGAGCACTGGCTGGTCGAAGCTGTTCTGCGACACAAGCTGGACTACGACGTCCTGTGACGCAGTCTGACTGGCTGCGGCTTTGTGCAGTACGTCTTTGGCCTGCACAGGATTACGTGTGAGCAGGGCAACTTGCAGATCTGTAGGAAAGGTGCCAAGATTTTTTCCCTTATTGGCATCCCCTATCGCATAAACACACAAATCCTGAAACGAGACGTTGTTCTCTTCCGCGATTTTTAAAAGCCTGCGAAACGAGTCCTGTATCTCCTGGGGAATGACCGCGCCAGTCCAGTACTCGGTGAGATGGATGAAATCATCCACTGGATTGCGACCAGCGTAAGGATCGCGAATATAAATGTGCCATGCATATTTGGTTCCAAATTGGTCATAGATAAATGTCACAGGTGCCGTAAATCTCTTCATACCGAAATTGTGTTTGTCGCGGATCTGTTTCCATTTCCCTGCCTCGGCGACATCGATTCGGACTGGCCCCGCACCGGTTCTGTACCACTTCTCTAGGAGCCCCACTGCATCGCCATATCCGAGATCGGCAGCGCGGCGGACCAGCTCCAGAGCGCGTTGCTTGTGACCCTTGGCAGCGAGGTGCTTCCCCACCTGGAAATTCGAAGCCATAACACTGCTGTAAAAAAGCCAATTTTGTGGGAACTCGGCAAAGAGCGCCTCGCGTAGCGCTAGCGCCTCTTCCAGCAGGGCCTCCTGCCTCTCCGCGACGCTCTCAAAATCCCCCGGTTTGCCTGGCAAAGCCTGGCTCGCATAAGCGAACCAGTGACGATAGCGCGGTTCGTTCGGCGGTGCGGCCATGCGCGGTCTGACGTATGCGATAAGCGTTTTTGCGAGAGCTGCGGCCTCTTCACCCTGTTTGTTCTGGCGCAGTGCATCCGCATACAGGTACCAGGCTTCCAGCCAGGTGAGTTCACCCCCGGCTTCTGCTGGCCTCGCCTGGTACAGCGCTTTTTGCAACTCGTAGTATTGCTGTCGGTAAGGCAGTGCGTCAGCCACCAACGCTGGATCGTCGTGCATGAGCCGCGTCAACTCTCTGAGACTGTCCTCCATCCAGCTTGCCATCTGCTGGTTGTGCTTGTCTCTGGCATGCAGTTGGACTCGCGTCTCATAGGCTTCCTTGAAAGCGCTGATAGCGGCGGGGCGTTCACCAAGTTTGTCCTTCGTCCTACCGATATTGTGTACAAAGAAAGCCCGATAATCTCTCGCCTGCTCGTCAGTATTATCCAACGCGATGAGTTGAGCGGCGCTGGCGGCAGCGGTCTCATACAAGGGCAGCGCCTCGGCATACTTTTACTCGCGGTCATACGTTGCCCCAAGGTTGTTCGCCAGGGCCATATGGGTAAAATGCAGCTTGCGATCGTGGGCACGTTCTTTGAGGAGCGTGCTGGTCAGCGCAAAAGCCTGGCGATTGATTTCTCTGGCCTCACGCGGTCGGCCAGACGCCTCCACAGCTAGAGCAAGCTGCTGCATACACTGAGCGCGCTTGCGTGTCGCCACAAAGGCTGCAGATTGTAGTAGCTCAGTATGCTTGTCGAGTTCCGCCAGGCAGGCCCGTGCGTCAGGCTCGGACTGGCCTTGGGCTAAGCGCTTCCAGTTCACGCGTGCCACGGCGAGGAGGCTGTCCACCAGCCCGAGCACGCTTTGTGCTGAGATGTCGCCGCGCTCAATCGCTGTGCGACGCAACCGTCGTGCCGCCTCGGCTGCGGCGGATGCCTCGTCGTACTGTTGGCGCTCAAACAGCGCCTGGCTCTCGATTTCATAGGTTTTAGCCAGTAAAGCTAGGCTGGCATTGTCAAGTTGCGTCTCATCCACCACCCGCAAACGCTCCCGCGCCTCCCGAGCCCGCATGATCTGGCGTTCACTATCGCTGTCACGCCCACTGCCCTCCGCCAGGGACAGCGACAACCGGGCAAGGCTGGCGCCCAGCTCCACCTCGCTGCTGACGCGACTGGCCATGGTCTGGAAAAAGCTCTCACCCTGACTCAGCACCCCCTCGATTACGCTGCTCGGCAGGCCGGTGACATCCCGCATGCGGGCCGCGCTATCCAGGAGAAAATTTTCGCCCGCCGAGACCGCCAGTTTATAGGTGCCGGTGATCTCCTTCTGGGCCTTGACGGCGCGGTCTGCTGCACTCAGCGCCCGACCACGTTCGAGGAAAGCCCAGCCACCAGCAGCAGCGGCGAGGATGACCAGCACCGCCAGGATCGAAGCCGCCAGGCGTGTACGGCGCACCTCACGCTGGCGGGCCAGCTCTGCGGCCTGTTCCAGACGCTCAGCGCGGGCCAGCGACGCCGCAATATAGCGCCGGATGAGGAGATCACCGGCCAGGAGTTGCGGCTGCTTCTCCACCAGATCGTGCGCTTCGGTCAGACGCCGCCCTGGCTGCACCAGCAGATCATCGCCAGGATCACCGGCTTTCACGACCTCGGACCAGCGCCCGGCTTCCGGTTCCAGGCGGTCGCGGATCAGCAAAAATTCCCGATGCTCCTGCACCCAACCACGCAAGCGCCCCCAGGCACGGATCAGCGCCTCATGCGTCACCTCGATATGGCTCTCAGAGGCGACCAGGAGACGCCGGGCCGTGAGCTTGTCCGCCGCGGCACGCGCCAGCGGGGACAAGCCAGCGAGTGCGGTGGGGCGACGATTGTCGAGCTGGCCCTCACCCGGACGCACCAGGCTGAGCAGCAGGTCACGCGCGGCGTCTTGCTCCTCCGGCGTCAGCTCTTTTTCAAACACCCGGTCTGCCTGGCGCGCAATCGCCCCACGTACACCCCCTAGCTCGTCGTAGGCTCGATAGGTCATAAGGCGCCCGTCGCTGGAGCGATTGTGCCACAGGCCTTCCAGCATGTGCTCCAGCAAGGGTAACGCGCCGGGCTCCTCGCCGAGATCGTCAAGAATGCGCTCCGGTAGATGGGGTTCAAAGCCGATATCCAGCAAGCGGGCCGGTTCAACAATGGTGCGCATCTGGTCGGCAGGCTCCATACGGCCAACCGTCATGGTCTCGTGGTGGGCGCGGCGCAGCAGCTCGGGATGCGCCAGTGCCTGGTCAGCATGATCGGCCCGCACGGTGAGCAGGATCGTCAGCGGCACGCGGTCAAGGGCCACGAGCAGTGCCTTGATGAACGGCGCGCGCAGGGCCTCCTCGTTGACCAGCGTATACAGCTCTTCCCATTGGTCGATGAACAGCAGCAGACGTTCAGCATAGCCCAGCTTTTGCAAGAGGCGTTCGATCACCTCTGCCAGGGCCTCCGGGCGCCGGCTCAACAGCGCACGCAGACGGTCGCGTTCGGCGAAGCGATCCAGCTCGCTGGTGGTGGGCTGTAGATGGTCAATGAGCGCCTCGGCCAGGCCAGCAAACGGATCAAAGCGCGGCTGCATCACGGCCATCTCCCACACCTCCGCCAAGTGCCGCGAGCGCAGGACCGGCAGCAGACCGGCGCGGGCGATGGAGGATTTACCAGAGCCGGAGGCGCCTTGCAATGCCACCAGGGGGCGGGTCAGGACCAGCTCCAGCAGCTTACGACTCTCGACCTCACGACCAAAGAAAAATGCCGCGTCTTCTTCGCGGAAGGCGCGCAAGCCGCGAGGGATTGGCGCGCTCCCGCAGGTCGTGCGCCGCTCGTTGCGCCTCCAGACCAGGCGGCTCACCAGCGATGGCGGCGGCGAGTACACCGAGATACCCCTCATCAATGGCGCCGAGGCGGAAATCGACCCAGGTGTACAACTTCAGCATAGAAAGCGGTGGTTCGCTGCCTGGGAGCATCACCGGGATGACCCGGAAGGCGTCGTCACGGCCATGGCGCTCAAGCGCGTAGCAGATCTCGCGCTGCTGCCAGGTCGAGAACCCCTGCGGGCCGACGCAGACAACCGCTGCCTGCGAGCCGTCTAAGGCTTCGCCCAGTTCACGCACCCACAGGTGGCCTGGCATCCCCGCCCGGCGGTCGTAGTAGAGCCTGAGACCACGTTTTTGCTCCAGCCACTCAATGATGGTCTCAACCTGGGCGCGATCTCGGGAGTTATAGCTGATGAAAGCGTCGTAATGCTGTGCCATGGCCATCATGCCTGCTCCTCTGGTGTGCCCCAGGCTTTGAGGTGTCCTGTACGTCATGCCGAGATGCTATATACTACCGCGTGCGAACCGCGCGGTCTATCTACATGCAGCGCGTCGAGACCTTCCTGGCGGACCTCAGCACTGCGGGCGGACCTCAACGCCGGTGGCGCGGTCGTCCCGGGCTCGCCGGGCTGGCCGTACAGGTGGCACGGCTGGGGTCATAACAGCTGGCACTGTGCGGGGTCAGGCACGGTTGCAGCGGGGTAGCACACGCCAGGCCGTTGTGACAGGTGGCATAGGCGGGGTTATAGCATCCCGCCCCGTAGCGCCCCACACAGGGGGAGGAGCCACCGCCGCATACCAGGCCATCATGACAGGCAGCAGCCATAGGGTTATAGCACCCCGCCCCGTAGCTCCCATAACAGAATGCCGTGCCGAACGGACACACCTGCGTCATGCCAGGGGTCGCGAGCAGGCACACCAAGAGTCCACTGAGTACCCACCAGAAACGCACCTTGGTGACTGTCCCGCGTATGTTCACGGTTCTCTCCATTGGTCCATTGCCCCACTGCTACGTTCCTAGCTTTTCGTTATGAACAACATGCTCTATTGACGACATATTCTACCGGAACCACCCCGGTGATTAAGGGTACTGGCTTGAGGGGTTGGCAGGATACACTGTCATGTCAAGGCTTCCCTTCTCTCTTATGGAGAAGCGCGCCATGAAGAAATCTTCGCTAGCCGAGTTGATGTTGTTCGTCTCGCGTGGCTCATCGACACTAAAGCCATGCGCTACGATGCATCTGCTACGGAAAGAGAGACACCACATGGGTACGAATCTCTGGCGTCTTGTCCTGATCGTGAGTCTCAGCTTTTTCCTCCAAGGCTGCCACCTTTTTTGGCTTGGGCATGGAGGGCATCACCATGACGGAGGCCATGGCGGCCACCGAGACTATGGAGGTGATAGAGGCCATGGCGGCCATCGCGGCCATGGGGGTGATAGAGGCCATGGCGGCCATCGCGGCCATGGCGGGCACCAACGCTAGAGGGCCCCAGCGTGTGTCGCCCCGTGGCTCTGACCTGCGCGAGGTTTCTGCTGGCGCCCAGCTCGCACCACCTCGGCACGCTGGCAAAGCTCCCGGAAGACGTCTACAATGCGCCGCACACCATCGCCCCACCCATCGCAGAGGAGAGCCCATGTCCACCATCGACGCCCTCAAAACCGCTGTACAGGAGACCATCGACCGCCGGGGTGACGAACTCATCCAGGTGGCCAAGACGATTTTAGCCCATCCTGAACCCGGGTTCCGCGAGCAGAAGACGGCCCAGCTTGTGGCACGCAAATTCCGCGAGTTCGGTATTCCCTTTACAGAAGGCATTGCCCTGACTGGCCTCAAGGGTATGCTCGACACCGGGCATGCCGGGCCGACGGTTGCGGTCATGGGCGAACTCGACTCGCTCAAAGTGTCAGAGCATCCGCATGCCGACCCGGTCACCGCCGCGGCGCATGCCTGCGGGCATCACTGCCAGGTGGCCATGATGCTGGCGGTGGGCCTTGGGCTCAAAGCCGCCGAAGTGTTGCCGCATCTGTCCGGGCGCATTGCCCTGATCGCGGTGCCGGCGGAGGAGTACATTGAAATTGGCTACCGCGACCAATTACGGCGTGAGGGCAAGATCGAATTCCTCGGCGGCAAGCCGGAATTCATCCGCCTGGGGGCGCTGGACGACGTGGATATGGCCATGATGACCCACACCGCCAGCCAGGGTGCGGATCAGGGTAAGATCTCGTTCGGGGGCACCAACAACGGCATTGTCGCCAAAAGTATCCGTTTTATCGGCAAGGCGGCGCACGCTGGCGGCGCCCCGCATACGGGCATCAACGCCTTAAACGCCGCCATGATCGCCATGTCCGCCATCCACGCCCAGCGCGAGACCTACCACGATGACGACACCATCCGCATTCACCCTATTATCACCCAGGGCGGCGTGGCGGTCAGCTCAGTGCCGGCGGACGTGCGCATGGAGACCTTCGTACGGGGCCGCTCCATTGAGGCCTTCTTAAATGCCAGTGAGCAGGTGGACCGGGCCCTGCGTGCCGGGGCCATGGCGGTTGGGGGCCGCGTGGACATCACCACCCTGCCGGGCTACCTGCCCTTGCACAGTGATGACACCATGCTCGACCTGTATAGCGCTAATGCCGTGGCCCTGGTCGGGGCCGAGCACGTCAAGCGTCTGGGGCACCGCACTGGCTCGACGGACATGGGCGATGTGTCGCAGATCATGCCAGTCATTCACCCCTACGTCGCCGCGGCCACGGGCAGCGGGCATGGCAGTGACTACATTGTGCAGGATTACGACCTCGGCGTGCTCACCGCCGCCAAAGCCATGGCCATGACGGTGATTGATCTACTTACCAACAACGCCCAGCACGCCCGGACGGTCAAAGCCCAGTATCAGGCCCCGCTCAACAAAGCCACGTATTTGTCGCTGATGCGCAGCATGTTTCAAGAAGCCTCTTATACGGAGTAACAACGATGGCCACTCTTACAGAACTCAAGGCGCACGTGCAGGCCAGCATTGAGGCGCGCAGTCCCTGGCTCATCGACGTCGCCAAAACTATCCTGGCCCATCCAGAGGCGGGTTTTCAGGAGGTCAAAACGGCGCAGCTGGTGAGCGACAAATTGCACGAACTCGGTATTGCCCACGACACCGGTCTGGCCCTGACTGGCGTCAAAGGCCTGATTCGCGGTGGTCCCCCTGGCCCGACCGTGGCGGTCATTGGTGAACTCGACTCCCTGCGCGTGCCCGGCCATCCGCACGCTGACCCTGAGACCGGCGCAGCGCACGCCTGCGGGCATCACTGCCAGATCGGCATGCTGCTGGGTGTAGCGGTGGCGCTCAAAGCGCTGGAAGGCTCGCCCGACCTGGCGGGTAACGTGGCGCTCATGGCTGTGCCTGCCGAGGAATTTATCGACGTGCAATACCGCTGGCAGTTGCATCAAGAAGGCCGGCTCGGTTTGATGGCCGGGAAGCAAGAGCTGATCCGGCTCGGGGCCTTTGACGATGTGGACATGGCCATGATGGTGCACACGGCCTCGGGGTCTACTGAAAACGCCAAGTTTGCCCTGGGCGGCACCAGCAATGGCCATGTGGTGAAATACGTGCGCTTCCTGGGCAAATCCGCCCATGCTGGCAGCGCTCCCCATCAAGGCATCAATGCCCTGCAAGCGGCCATGGTGGCGCTCAACGCCCTCAACGCCCAACGCGAAACCTTGCGTAATGAGGACACCATCCGCCTGCACGGCATCCTCACCCGTGGCGGCACGTCGGTGAATGCGGTGCCGGCCGAGGTGCGCTACGAAGGCCGGGTGCGGGGTCGTAATGCTGAGGTCATTGCCGATGCGAACATGAAGATGGACCGCTGCCTACGTGCCGGGGCGTTAGCGATGGGCGCAAAAGTCAACATCGTTACCATTCCGGGCTATTTGCCGATGCTGAATAACGCGCCCATGCTCGACTGTTTTCAGCACAATGCCAGCGCCTTAGTCGGCGCCAACCAGGTGGTGACGCATCCGGCGACGCGCAATCGCGGTGGCTCGACGGATATGGGCGATTTGAGCCAGATCATGCCGGTGATCCACCCGTATACCACCGCGGCCACGGGGATGGGGCATGGGGCGGATTACCTGATTGCCGATTACGTGCAGGCGGTGATCAATCCTGCCAAAGCTATGGCCATGACGGTGCTGGACTTGCTGGCTGGTGCAGCGGCCAAGGCACGGGAAGTGCTCGCTACCAGTAAGCCACTGATGAGTAAGCAGCAATATTTGGCGTTGCAGGAGGCCAGGCTGACGGAAGAGCTGTACGCGGGCAGGTGACAGACTTCCTCGTAGGGGGCAGCACGCCGTCTGCCACGGCGCGCCATGCGTGCATAGCTGACTCCTGTACTGTGAGGGTGACTATGACACTGACGGCCTCGAAGTAAAAGGCAACGTTTGCCCTGGATGCTACGTTGCTCGCAGCCGCGCAAGCGGTGGTCCAAGACGGGGGTATGCCATTGATGGATGCGCTCCTAGAGCAAGCGTTGACCGACTTTCTCGCCAAACTCCGGTCAGAGGCCATCCGCCAGGCGTTCACCGCTGCCAGTGTTGACCCGCTCTTTCTAGCAGATATTGCTGAGGTCGTACGTGACTTTGAGGCAATGGATCAGGCGTGTTGAATGCCGACAGACCATTATCCGCGTGCTGCACGTGCACCCCGCTGGATACTCCCTGCACCTCAGCAAGGGCAGGGCACAAACGCTGCACGTGTACGAAAGGGGCAGACATGTCTCTCGCTACCACACCACCGCTGAGCGGACAGGCGACACGCGAACCGTTACCGCAGTCAGCGGAAGATTGGCTCGACGGTATTAGCCAGGCACTGCAGTCAGGAGCCTTGGTACGCGCGCGGCGCCTTGCCGCTGAGGGCGGGGCAAGATACCCGCAGCATGGGGCGTTACGCACCTATGCCCAGGTGCTCGCGCCCCCGCGCGTACTCCCGCACCAGGACACCTCGACGCGGGCAGTGCGGGCCAATAAGCTGTGGCTCCAGGAACATACGGGGCACTACCAAGGCCAGTGGGTCGCACTCCGCAACGGGACACTCATTGGGGCGGCCTCGTCCCTCGACAGGCTAGTGGCGCAGGTGGGCAAGGGGACTGATCTCTTGCTGACAAGGGTGTAGGCATGCTCGTACTCCAACCCAGTGGTGAACCGTTTACAACCGGGGCCGCTTCCTACAGCTATCGTCCCGAATATCCAGGGCTCGATATTCCAAAACTCTTTCTGCAAATTGTCGTCGAAGGTGTACACGTCGAAGCCCTGCTGGATACCGGGTCGATGTTCTTTATTCGTTCTCCTGAACTGGCAAACCATTTACAGTTCCCCGCGTCCGAAGCTCTCGGGCAACAGACCTTGGTGATACGTGGAGAACGCGTGCACGGGACGCTGCATCGTGTGGCCCTTACCCTGCTCGCCGAGGTGGGAGACAGTCTGAGCTTAGAAGTCACTGCCCTGGTGCCGCACGATGACACCGCCAGGCAATTGCCTATGCCATTTCCCTGTTTTCTGGGCCTGTTCGGCTGTCTGGAACGTGTACGGTTTGCGATCGATCCGCATACAGAGATGCTATACTTCGGCCCCATCCTCTGAAGAAAGAGGGGGCCGCGCTACAGAACCCTGCTGCCCGCGAGAGTCCTGTGCGGATAGAGACGCTTTGCCAGGAAGGAACCACTGTCCATGCGCACATCACGATTAGGTGCCGGTGCCGAAAATGTCTTCCAAATTGTCAGAACCAAACGCGCCGAGGCGCAGGCCAGGGGCATGACCTTGATCGACTTGTCCATTGGCGAGCCACGCGGCGCGGCGCTACTCAGCGCCCGCAAAGCCGCCGCCGTGGCGGTCATGAGTGACGACGAGGCCATGCATGCCTATCAGTACAATGCCAGCCCTGGCGTGCCGCACTTTGCGCCGCGTTTCATCCAGGCCCACGTGCCGCGCACCTTCGCCCCAGACGCGGTGGATTACCTGCCCATTCCTGGCATCAAGCCCATCCTTGGCCTGCTGCCGCTGGCCTGTGGCTGTGCCGAGCAGCCGATGACCGTGGCCACCACCACCAGCCCGGGCTATCCGACGCCGCTGGATTGGTGCGGCTATCATCCGCTGGTGACGCACTACGCGCTGCCACTCAATCCGGGCAATGCCTTCCGCTTTGCGCCCGAGGACATTCAGCCGGGCACCGATCTGATCATGATGAACTACCCGCACAATCCGTCCGGGCAGGTGGCCACCAGGGACTGGCTGCATCAGGTGTGCGCCTATTGTAGCGCCCACAATATCCGCTTGTTCAACGACGCGGCGTACTATGTGCTGAGCTACACCCCCGACAGTGCGACGCTGGCGGAGGTGGCCCCAGAGTACCCGGAGCTGTCCTGGGCCGAGGGCTTTACCGCTGCCAAGCTCATTGGCAACGGTACCGGCTGGCACGTCGGGGCGATGATCGGCTCGCCGGATTTTATCGGCGATCTTAAGGTGGTGAAGGGCAAGACCGACACCGGCTTTGTGGCGCCGATGGCGGCTGGGGTCGTCGCGGCGTTTGAGCAGGATCAGGCGGGCATCGCGTGCTACCGCGAGATGTATCACACCCGGCTGACGCTGTTTGCCGATCTGCTCACCGGGCAGGGCATGCGCTTAGCACTAGAACCGACGGCGGGGTTTTATACGTTGTGGCTGATTCCGACGCGCGCCTTTGGCAAGCCGGTGCAGGACGCGCAGCATTTCAACTTTATGATGATCGAGGAAACTGGGGTGGTTGGGGTGCACTTCCCGGGCTATATGCGCTATGCCGTGTGTGCGGACGTCGCTGCCGTGGCCACGGAGATCACCGCGGCGTTCAAGCACGCGGAGGTGGCGTATGGATAACCAGGCACCAAGGCCACGCAAGGCCCCGCGCACTCCGGCAGGGCGGCGGCAACCACCTGCCGCCGCGGCGGTCACGTCAACCGTGGGCACCTTCCCCGTCGTGGGTCTCGGGGCATCCGCTGGGGGTTTGGAGGCCCTTGAGGTCTTTTTCCGTCATATGCCGGCGGACAGTGGCATGGCGTTTGTGGTGGTGACGCATCAATCCCCCACCCATGTCAGTCTGCTGCCGGAGCTCCTGAGCCGCTGTACCACTATGCCAGTGCGTCAGGCTGCCGATGGGGTGGCGCTGGAGGCCAACCTGATCTACATTGCCCCGCCGAACCGGTACGTGTCTCTCCAGCATGGCACCCTGCATCTCCTGGAAGCTCCGCCAGGGACCAACATCCGCTTCCCCATCGACGTCTTTTTCCGCGCCCTGGCGGAGGACCAGCAGGGCAGCGCCATTGGCATTGTGCTGTCCGGCACCGGCACGGACGGCACGTTGGGTCTCCAAGCGATCAAGGGCGCCTCCGGGATGATCATGGTCCAGAGTGTGGAGTCGGCCCAGTACGACGGCATGCCACAGAGTGCCCTGGCCACGGGGCTGGTGGACTATGTGTTAGCCCCGGCAGAGATGCCGGCGCAATTGCAGGCCTATATCACCGACCCCTCTCTGCACAACACAGTGCGTGCCGCGATCGCCTCCGAGGCGCTCCAGACCATCTATGAGCTGTTACGGCGCCGTACGGGGTATGATTTTTCTGGCTACCGCGGCAGCACCAGCGCCCGACGCCTAGGGCGGCGGATCATCCTGCACCAGATCAAGGACGCGGAGCACTATATCCTGTTCCTTCAGGAACACCCAGATGAGCTCGACCTGTTGTGCCAAGAATTCCTCATTGGCGTGAGCAGTTTTTTCGCGATCCCGAGGCGTTTGCGGTGCTTGAACACGAGGTCTTTCCGCAGCTCCTCGCGGCCAAAGCGGATGACGAGGCTCTCCGCGTCTGGGTGCCTGGCTGTTCCACAGGTGAGGAGGTCTATACCCTGGCGCTCCTGCTCTACGAGTGCCGCGAACGCCTGGGCAAGCGGTGTAAGGTGCAGATTTTTGCGTCGGATCTGGATAAGCAGGCGCTGCAGAGCGCCGGCTTGGGACGCTCTCCCGCCGGCCTCAGCGTGGAGAGCCGTCCCGCTCAGCTGGCGCGCTTTTGCAGCCGCGAAGCGCATACCTCGCGTGTCAACACCGCGCTGCGCGCCATGGGGATCTTTGCCCAGCATCACCTGCTCTCCGATTCGCCGTGCACCAAGTGAGACCTGCGCTCGTGCCGGCATCTCTTGCGCTCCCTGGACACCACGCGGCCACCACGCCTCCTGCCATGGTGGCCTTCCGCCTTGCCACCACACGGCTGGCTGTGGCTTGATCCCGCTGAGACTGTTGGTGCTCCCAGCGATCTCTCAGCAATGCTCATTTTGGCCATCGCGTGGACTTGTTCAAAATGAGCATTGCTGGCGATCTCTTGACGGTGCTTGACAAGCGCTGGACGGTGTATCGCGCCCAGGATACCCCCACCTCGCCTCTGGTGCTGGCGGGATCCGTCACCGCCTTGACGGAGCGGACGCACCATGCGTCACGGCCAGCCAGGGCCGCAATGACGTGCCACGCGGAGCGATCTCACCACACAGACGCAGGCCGAGGAGGCCTGAGGCCAGCCACGGGACTGGCTGGAGGTGACCCTGGCCAGTATCGGGGACGCGGTGATCACCACGGATACCAGCGGGATCAGCACCTTTCTCAACCGCGCGGCCGAAACCCTCACCAACCGGTGCTGGCACAGCGGACCACTCCGCCGGTGTGAAGAGCCTCGCCTCACTCCCGCAGACTGTGCTATCGTAGACGCGCTCTGTCGTCGCGCAGCATTCCCCTGGTATGAAGGAGAGAGAGGTATGATGACTCGCACAGTCCTCCGGCGCACCTGGCCACTCGGCGTCCTCGTGCTCCTCAGCAGCGCCCTGCTGGCACAGGCGCAACCCGCCGTCAAGTCCGATCTCGACGTGGCACGTCAGGGGGCGCTGGCCCTCGCTACCGCCCATGGGGAAAAACCGCGTTATGGCGGCAAATTCCTCAGCGTCGGCAACGAAGAAATCCCCTTCTATGACCTGCATCAGACCTCACTAGGTGGCATCTATGCCGCCGTCGCTCCGGCCTATAACTGCCTCATCCGCACCAGCCCGTATGACCCCATGGCCCTGGACATTATCCCGGAGCTCGCCGAGACCTGGGAGGTCAGCGAGGGCGGCAAGGTTATTACGTTCCATCTGCACAAGGGCGTCAAGTGGCACGATGGCACCGCGTTTTCGTCGGCGGATGTGCAATACACCATTGAACGCATCATGAACCCACCCAAGGGCATGGTGAGCCCACGCGGCCCGGTGTTCGCCGCCCTCATTGAGCGCGTCGAGACGCCCGACCCGCACACCGTCATCGTGCACGGCAAGGGCCCGTCCGGCATGCTCCTGCCGCTGTTTGCCAATGGCTGGAACGTCATCATCCCCAAACATATTGCCGAGAAAGACCCAGCCAACGCCTTAAAAACCACTGTCATTGGCACCGGGCCGTTCCGGCTCAAGGAACCGCCGACCTCCTCACTGTGGAAGTACGAACGTAACAAAGAGTATTTCAAGCAAGATCTGCCCTTTCTTGATGAGATCGAGATTCACATTATCACCGACTCGCAGGCCCTCGTTGCGGCGATCCTGAGCAAGCGCATCTTCTGGTCCGACTCCTTCGCGCACCCCAATATGGACCGCGATTTATCACAATCCACGGCGCAGCAGAATCCCAATGTCCTGCGCTCCTCCAAGCCTACCCTGGTGGCCCAGCACCTGACGCTGCAGACCGAGAAGCCGCCCTTGGATGATATAAGGGTGCGCCAGGCCCTCAGTGAAGCGCTGCGGCGGGAAGCGTTTGGGGAACTCGGCACGCAATCGGGTATGGTCGGCACCGGCAACTATCCCTTAGGGCCGTGGGCCATGCCGCTCGAAAAGCGTCATCAGCTCATCGGCTATGGGCCGGACATGGCGAAGCGTATCGCCCATGCCAAGGAACTCCTGGCGTCGTATGAAAAGGAGAAGGGCAAGATCGAGTGGAGTAAGCTCAAGGTGCAGTGCGCCACCAACATCAAGTTCTCCTGCGAAAACGGGCAGATCATGCAGCAACTGCTGAAGAAGATCGGCGTCAACGTCGAGCTGGAGCCGATGCTGTTTTCGCAACTGCGCGCCAATGAGGTGTCGGGCAATTACCTCATGTCGCTGCTGGGTGCCGCGACGGATTTCGACGATCCGATTGATTCGTTTGGGCAGCTCTATGTGACCAAAGGCGGGCGCTGGTACCAACGCCATTCCCTGCCAGAGTTAGACAAGCTGTTTGAGCAACAAAAGTTCATGGTCGATCCCGAGGCCCGCAAGCAGGCGGTCTGGGCCATGGACACGCTGGCCATGAACGCCGCCGGGTACATCATCCTGCAGTGGCCGGAGTTCCATCATGTACGCTGGAATTTCGTCAAGGGCTGGACGCATACGCCGAACATTCGCAGCACGAACGCGCGCATGGACACGGTGTGGATGGATCTGCCGGAGCTGCCGCATTCCCGGTAGCCGTCTGACGCACGGGAGGACCATGCCAGCGCCGGCAGCCCGCGCCCCGCAGCACGGGCACGGCGCTACGGCTCCTCCAGCGCTGCGAGAGCCTTTGCATCATTGACGCACGGCAGCCGTAAAGGAGAGAGCATGAAAGGTGCCTTAAAGATTCTGATGGGCTGTATGACGTGTCTGGCTTTGGGCGGCGTCATGAGCCTTGGGGGATGTTCCGACGATGTCCAACGGGTGCAGGCGGGTGATGTCAATAACCGCGTGTTTACGTTTGCCAGCGGCGAGGTCTTCAACGCCGCGCTGACTCATGTCACGACCACGCTGGCCTTCAGTAACAATGCGGGAAATTTCACCCTCGCGTCGGCCAACGGCATGGCCTCAGGGCTCAATACGTTTGGCTCGTGTACCCTGACGGTGACGGCCAGCACCTATGCTATTGGAGCCGGGCCACAGCAGAATGACGCCATCCGGCTCGACCCCTGTGACTTCGATATCCCCAACAAAACCCTCGTGGTGGGTAA
The DNA here is from genome assembly GCA_005777235.1 of Pseudomonadota bacterium. Taxonomy (GTDB): domain Bacteria; phylum Tectomicrobia; class Entotheonellia; order Entotheonellales; family Entotheonellaceae; genus SXND01. Next base: position 12,229 of record SXND01000162.1, on the reverse strand, counting down.
TGGCCTGATCACTGCGGTCTCTTCCCCTGGGATCCCAGCAGAGACAGCACCGTGAGCCCCGTGCCGCCTCAGTGGGCCGTGGGCCGTCCCTCAATCCACAGCCGGAGCCGCTCGCCCATCGCCTGCGCATGCCGCATGGCCTCGGAGCGCACCAGCGCCATGGGCACGATGCCGCCGATGTCCACATACGATTCGTAGACGACCATCTGTGATGTGGGTCGCGTCGTGTCGCGGATTTCCCAACTGCCTTCCATGCGTTTCAGATCCCCGGAGAGGCGCCGCCAGGTCAGGCGTCGCCCCGGGTCGTCATAGCGGCGCTGCAACACGTAGCGATATGTTGAAAAGAGAGCCTTGACCTCGTAGGCAATGTCCGCGCCCCGCTCGTCCTCGGTGAGCACGCGCAGGGCATGAATGTCGGGGAACATCTTGGGGAAGTTCGGATAGTCGGTGAGAGCCGCCCAGATACGCTCACGGGGTGTCGCCACCATAAATGAGGCGCGCAAACCCGCCACGCCATCGGGATGTTGCATCGGTTCGATGCTCACCCCGCCCGCAAACAGGGTCTCCCAGTCTACCGTGTCGGTCCCGGCAGGAGACACCGTAGACGTCAGCATGATGAGCGCGATGGCAACGCCACACCACGGGTTCCAGGCATATCGCATGTCTCAGTCTCCTCAGGCATGGCGTCTGACAAAATCCACCACTGCCGTATTAAAATCGTCTGCCGCCTCAATGTTGACCGCATGGCCGGCGGGCGTTCCGGTCACTTCGAGCCCTGGAAGCGTGCGTTCCGCAAAGACGCGATACGCTTGAAAACGTTGCTCACGCTCGCCGCACACCAGGAGGGTGGGCACCTGCATAGCATGCACGTGCTCGCGCACGGGGGCGTTGGGCGTGGTATAGCGCAGCGTCTGGGCAATCCCACGCGGCGTATGCAGCCGCGCATCGGCGACGAGCGCGTCTCGCACCTCCGGTGGTAGACGCCGCGCATGCACTGGATGCACCCGCAGGGCTTCGAGGGCCACGTGCCCATCCCGCTCCACGTCGTCCGCCTGTTGCTGCGCCGTGGCACGACGGGCCTGGAGCCAGGCGGCATCGGCAAACGCCGCACTGGAGTTGGTAAACACGTGCGCCAGCACGCGGGTGGGCTGCGTCAGGGCATAGCGCATGGTGAGGGCGGCCCCCAGGGATTGCCCGCACACGGCCCAGCGCTCGGCGCCGAGGTGCTGGCGCAGGTGCTCGAAGAGGGCTATATAGGTGTCGGGATGGTAGGAGGCGGGCTCCTCGGGGGCCGGTGAGCGACCATGGCCCCACAACTCGATCACCACAGGCCGGACCACCCGGGCGAGGGCCGCGAGGTTCACCTGCCATTGGGCGCGACCCGACAGAAAACCGTGCACCATGAGCATGTAGGGGCCGGTGCCGTCGTGAATGTCGTAATGCAGTTCCATGGAGGCGTCTATGCTCCTTGTGTAAGAGAGGTCTGCCAGGGACGTGCCGCGGGCCTCTTAACGCTGGTCGATCACCAGCGCGTGGGTAGCCTGGGCGGTGGCGTCGAGCTGGATCTTGGTGATTAACTGCGCCGCCATGTCACGGAAAATCGTGGCATACAACGAGTCAGGAGCCGCGATGACAATCGGGACACCGCCATCGCCCCCCTGACGGATACGCGGGTCCAGCGGCAGGGCACCCAGAAAGGGCACCTGCTGTGCCTCGGCCATCTGCTGCGCGCCCCCGTGGGCAAAGATGTCGGTGCGTTCGTCGCAGTGCGGGCAGAGAAAATAACTCATGTTTTCGACCAGCCCGAGAATGGGTACCTGCATTTTGTGGAACATCTCCATACCCCGCAGGGCATCTTCCAGGGCCACATCCTGCGGCGTCGAGACGATCAGCCCGCCGGTGAGGGGCACGGACTGACACAGGGTGAGTTGGGCATCGCCGGTCCCCGGCGGTAGATCGACGATCAGATAGTCGAGATCACCCCAAACAACCTGCGTCAGAAATTGCTTTAAGAGCTTGCCAATCAGCGGCCCGCGCCAGATTACCGCTTTGTTTCCCAGGGCCAAAAAGCCCACAGACATGACGCGCACCCCGTGGTTGGTCAGCGGCAGCATTGTGCCGTCGGGACCGGGTTGCGGCTGCCCCTCCAGCCCCATCATCCTGGGGATATTGGGGCCATGGACGTCGGCATCCAGCAGACCAACCGCCGCTCCAGCCTGGGCCAGGGTGACGGCGAGATTGACCGCCACGGTGGATTTGCCCACCCCGCCCTTGCCGCTGGCTACGGCGATAATGTACTGGCTGATACGGTCGTGTGATTCCATCCGGGTCTCTCCTTGTCCTGCGCCAGGCGTTAATGCGGCTCTGTGGTGGATGGTGGCTTCCCGGTCACTTCGACAAAGACGCGCACAAAACGGGTGCCATCCTCCATCGCCACTTCATTGGTAAGCCGCCGGGCTGCATCCTGCAGAAAGGCGGGGGAAAAGTGAAAAGCCCCCACGGTGACATAACTCTCGCGGTCGCGGGTGGTGACGCCACGAATGACCCAGGCATAGCCATAGACCCGCTCATCACCCATCAGCCCACAGGAGGCAAGGGGCGCCAGCGCCAGGTAATACTGCGACGGGCGCTGCCGTGGGGCCGGATAATGCTGCCGGATGAGCTCCTCAAGAATGCGCGTGCCACGCCGCAAGGCCTGCGTTTTGAGGCGGGTCACTGGTCCCCACATGCGAATGGCCAAGCCCGGCCCTGGCGAGGGCTGACGGTACACCACTTCCTCAGGCAGGCCGAGATACGCCGCTAATTGGCGAATCTCAAATTTGAACAGCCCGGCGAGGGGTTCCACCACGGTCACGGCCAGACGAGCCGGCAGGCCACCGACGTTGTGATGCGCTTTGAGATTGGTCAGTGACTCAATGATGTCGGCATAATTTGTTCCCTGCACCAGCGCCACAGGCGTGCGACCCTGTTGCCGTGCTTGCTGCACAAAGGTGTCGATGAAACATTGCCCCACGGCGCGGCGCACCTGATCGTAGTAGCGCGCTTCCCCCACGGGCTCTGGGCCGGTATAGGGCAGGGCCGTAATGTGTTCCAGGAACACCTCGGCAGCTTCGACGTAGGCAATGCCCGCGCTGCCAAAATACCCCCGCACTTCTTCCAGTTCGCCCTCACGCATGAAACCCGTATCCACAAACGTGGCATGCAGACGTGCGCCATAGGCGCGCTGCGCTAAGGCCCAGGCAACCGCTGAGTCAACCCCGCCGGACAGCCCCAGTTCGACGTCGCCAGAGGGCATGACCTGCTGCAACCACGCCACAGCTTGCTCGACATACGCCGCCAAGTCATAGGTGTAGTCTGGCGTGCATCCGGCGCGGGTCATGGCGATGTGCCGCAGAAAAGCCTCGCCATGCTCGGTGTGATCGACCTCGGGGTGAAACACCACCGCGTAGACGTTGTCAGTGCCGATGAGGGCATGCCGACAATGCGTCGTGCTGGCCAATACCTGCCAACCACTGGGCAGCGCGACAATCTCATCGTGGTGATTCATCACGGCGGTGCCGCCGACATAGGCCCCAAAGGGGGCATGCACCTGCACCTGCACTTCGCCAAATTCTGGGGTCGCCGCCGTGGCCACCTTGCCCCCGAGTTTGAGCGCCAGGAGTTGGGCGCCGTAACAGATGCCCAGCACAATGCCCTGTTGCATGAAGAGGGCCAGATCGCGGTCGGCAATGGTCGGGGCATGGTCGTTGCACACGCTGTCGTCCCCCCCCGAGAGGATGACCAGCCTGGGCCGATACCCGCTGGCGGCCACCGCGGGCACGTCCACCGCGTCAATGACACGGCTGCGCAGGCCAATCTCCCGCAACAACTGCGCAATCATCGGGGTGGATTTCGAACCGAAATGCACAATGAGCACTTGCGCATCGTCTGCCGTGCCCCAAGGAAATCGTTGGATACGCTGTGTGGGTTCCATGCCGTGACCTCTCCCTGGCAATGCTGCCGGTATGCTATACTACGACACGCATGAGGCGCCTTACACGCCTACCCGCTCTGACCGGGCGTGGAAGCGCGCAGGCCTGTCCATTCTCACGAAAGCCAGTGCGATGCCACAATCTCCAGGACTCTGTGCCGCATGTCAGCATGTGAAGGTGACCGCGACCACGCGGGGCAGTGTGTTTTATCTCTGCCTACGGTCACAGACCGATGACTCGTTTCGCAAATATCCGCCCTTACCGGTCTTGCAGTGCCGTGGCTATGAGCCGCCGCCACCGTCAGCGCCGGTACGCTAGCGTGGTCACTTCCTGGCCAGTCGCCCGCGTCAGTTGGGCCGCCGCGATATTCACGTCCCGCACCGTCGTGTAGTATTCGCTCACCACCCTGGCGTACAAGCCGAGATTTTCAAACACCTCTTTGCCCTCGCCGAGGCCTAATTCAAAATTGGCCAGCGTGGTAGCCAGCAAGGCACGGACGGCTTTGCGGGCATCTTGGACAGCCGCCATTTTTTGTTGCGTTTCCTGCACTTCCAGATAGCGCCGCTGCATGTCCAGGGCAATGCCGGAGGTGGCGTTGTGCTTTTGGGCTTCCACCTGAGAGAGCTCGGCAAGGCGTTCTTCAACCTTCGCCTGGGTCATCCAGAAATCGAGCTGCCAGCGCAACCCCACTGCCGCCCCACCATGAAAAAAATTAAACTCGTCCTTGGCGAATGGACTGTCCTGATTGTCGCGGTTGGGGGCGGTGGCATAGCGCAGACCACCGGCGAGAAACACGGCAGGATAGTAGGCACCACGGGCCGCTTCCACCCGCGCCTGACGCGCCGCCAGGCCCGCTTCCAGTTGCGCGATGTCGGCACGATGCACCCCGGCCTGCTCCAGATAGCGCCCCAGGGGCTGGAGTTGCAGGGCCACAGGCTCCAAACGCTCGTCCGCAATATCGACATCCGCCTCCAGCGGGATACCAAGCTGCCGCAGGAGGGCGCCACGGGTCACGGCAATGGCACGCTCCAGGGTATACACCTCGCGGGTCACACTGGCGAGGCCAATGCGCAGCTTGAGCACGTCCTGTTGCGTAATGGTACCCTGGCTGGCCTCCAGACGCTTCTGCGCCGTGTCCAGGGCTTTGGTAAAATTGTCCCGCACTTCATCGAGCAACGTTTTGAGTTGGCGGCTGAGCAACAGATTGTAATACAGCTCCTTGACGGTAGCGATGGTGGTGTCCCGCGCACTCTGCGTTGCGGCCCGTTTGGCCTCCACGCCGTGACTGGCGGCGAGGATTTCGGCGCTGAGACGCCCAAACGTATACAAGGGCTGCACCACTTCAAGCTCGCCACGCGAAAAGGGACCGAGATCGTTAGTGGTCCGCCCCGTGACCGCATCGCCTTTGGCCCCATTGATCACCCCGTTAATGCTGGTAAACGTCGCTTGCGGTAAACGCCCGGCTTTCGCTTGGGCCAGTTGACTCTCGGCAATACGGATGCCTGCTTGGGCTTCGGTGATGTCCGGACTCGCCGTGAGGGCGCGTTCCAGACATTGTTCGAGGGTCAGGCGCTGGGCTGCCGAGGCCACTGAACCTACCAGGAGGCTCCCGAGGAGGAGACTCAGCAGCAATACACCGCGCGGCATCCAGGTCTGCGTGTTCATTGCGCTCCTTATACCTAAGAGCCCGGCCCCTACGACGTGGACAGAGGCCTCGGGCTGGCGGACGGGTCTTGGACGGGCCGACGGAGAGACGCGCTGACGCGCTGGCGTGCTCTCATCCTGTCGTGCAGTCCAGCGTTTGTGCCTGCGCTGCCGCAGAACGATAGGCGAGCATGGTCAGGCGTAAGCACGTTTCTGCTTCGCGTAGACTCCGCGACCATTGTGTCTGGTCGCCCAGCGCCGCATAAAAATCTGGCAGCATGGCGGCACACCAGTCTGGGTGGTATGAGCCTGCCGACAGGGCGGCTGGAAACACCACAGTGCGGGGGGCCTGACCATGTGGCGCAATATGCAAGTGAGCATCCTCCAGGCCTAGAGTGCCGCCCGCGCCGTGGATCACGATACGGTTCATGCGCTCTGCAGCGGCCCACGTCAGATGGATCTTGGCAGTCGCCTGCGGAAACTGCACGTCACACGTCACCGTATCTTCGACCCCGGTGGCCAAGTACAGGCGGCGCTCGACTGTGGCCGCGATGCGCTGCGGAGCTGCGTCGAGCAGGAAAAGCAGCAGATAAAACGCATGCCAGCCGTGATCGAGGAGGATACCACCGCCCGCCATGGCCGGATCAAGCCGCCAACCCGTCTCGCCTGCCGGTTTCGTGCGCAAGGTGGTGCATTCCACCGCCGTGGGGGTGCCGATCACCCCGTCGAGCAGGAGGCGTTTGAGCGCCTGGATACTCGGGGCATATTTCCAGTTGTGCATGGGAAATACCAGGATATTGGCCGCGGCCACGGCGTCTATGATGCGCTGCATGGAGTCCGCCGTGCAGGTGACGGGTTTTTCACACAGGACATGCACCCCACGGGCACAGGCCTGGAGCACGCTGGCTTCATGCTGCGCTGGCGGGGTGCAGATGTCGAGGAAATCCACGTCTTCGTGGGCCAGCAGCGTGTCGAGATGGCCATAACAGCGGACAGCGGGCAGCAACGCCTGCACCTGGGCGTGCTGCGCCGGGATGGGGTCCACCGCGGCGACGATCTGGAAGCCGGGCGTTGCCTGCCAGGCCGGGACGTGCGCCTGACAGGCGACCGCACCACACCCAACAATCGCCCCTTTATACATAGCGGTACTGGCCCTCGTCGGCAATGCCTTGGAACACCTCGTCGAGGATGTCCAGCCCCTCTCGCACCTGGGTCTCCGTAATGACCAGTGGCGGATTGATCCGCACACGCGGGAAATAGCCCATCAGAATGAGGCCACGTTTGAGGGCTTCCTGGAAAATGCGTTCGGTCACCGGCGCGGACAGCTCTTCTTTGGTCTGACGGTCTTTGACGAGATCGAGGCCAATGAGCAGTCCCTTGCCCCGCACGTCCCCGATAAACTCGTATTTCTCTTGTAAGGCACGCAGGCCATCGAGCAGGATGGCACCGACTTGCTCGGTATGCTCCACCAGATTGTCGCGCACAATCGTCTGGATGGTCGCCAGCGCGGCGCTCGCCGCCAAGGGATTGCCGCCGTAACTGGACGAAGAGGCACTCGGCTTGGAAAACGGCGCGGCGGCGGTAATCTCGGGCGTCGACACCAGGCCACTGACCGGGAAGCCCCCGCCCATGCCCTTGCCAATGGTCATAATGTCCGGCACCACCCCGGTGTGTTCGCTGGCGAACATCGCGCCGCTGCGCCCAAAACCCGTGATGATTTCGTCGACAATGAGCAAGGCGCCAATTTCCTGCGCAATCGCTTGTACGCCCGGGAGGAATTCCGGCGGCGGCACAATGTTTCCGGCAGTGCCCTGGATGGGTTCGATGATAATCGCGGCAACGCTCCCTGCCGTCGATTTCTTAATGCTCTGGCGCATAAAATCGAGGCAAAACATACCACAGTCGGGATAGCGCATCTGGAAGGGGCAGCGATAACAGTCGGCGTAGGGCACCAGGTGCGTGCCCCCGGGCAGCGGCCCCCACCCGTGTTTGGATTCATCACCAATCAGGCCCATGACCCGTCCGGTCTTGCCGTGGAAACCACCCCAGAAGCCCACGATCTCGAATTTCTTAGTATACGATTTGGCCAGCCGGATCGCCGCTTCCACCGCCTCTGCCCCACCGCTGTAGAGCTGCGTCTTGGTCAAGTTGCCCGGTGTCAGCGACGCGATGAGCTCGAGTAACTTGACGCGGTTTTCCGTCGTAAAACTCCCGACTATCACTTTACGAATCTGGGCTTCCAGGGCCTCGACTAACTGCGGATGCGCATGCCCGAGGCTGGCCACCGTGACCCCGGCGTAGAAATCCAGGTAGCGATTGCCGTCGACATCCGTCAGCGTGGCACCTGCGCCGTGGGAGATGGTCAAGCGGGCCAACTGGGCAATACGTTGAATACCGGGAGCGAGGAACTCCTGCTCGTCGGTGAAAAGCGCCACAGACTGTGGACCGGGTACGGTAGAAACACACGGAGATGCCTGCTGCGGCTGGGTCATATTCCATCCTTTTGGAGGCGATGCTCAACGTCGGGTCGTGTGCTGTGCGAGCATAGCGATCGTTTCATCAGTAAGCACGTGGAAAGTCACCGAGAGAAGCTCGACACGCCAAGAGCGCACGCACGCCACCAGGGAGCCCCTTGCCACATCAAGCAGAGTATATAGCACGTGGCCCCGAGGCTTGCGAAAAATTTCCATGGGAAGGCACCTGAGGGTTCAGGACTGGCGGTGCTCTGGCGGCCTAGCCGCACGGTCTACTCCTGGCTGGCATGCAGCACCAGGCGGTAGCCGCCACCTGGCTCGGTGTGCAGATACCGTGGCTGGCGCGGATCGTCCCCCAGGCGCTCGCGTAAACGGCTGATGGCCGTATTCAAGCGACGGCGTTGGCTGTCATCCAGGTCGTCAAAGGGCAAATGTAAAACCTGCTCGACCAAGTCGCGCGCCCTGTGAGGGCGCCGCCAGCCACGGGTCGTCCTGCGTACCGCGGAGCAGCACCGCCTGGCGGGGGCGAAGGGGCGCCTCCAGACAGCCATGGAGGCCCCTATCCCCTGGCGCAACGCACGCTTGGCCATGGTGGACGCCGCCCTCGAGACGCGGCTGCGAGACGCGGCTGCGGGCGAGCCCCCTGTGGCGGGAAAACGATGACCTGTGGCCGCGTGCCCCGGGGAGTGGCCCCATAGGTGCCCGGACGTGGTTGGTGGCACGCCCCGCGTTGGGGACGCTCACGCGCCCGCAGATCGCGGCGTTGGTGGGCGTGGCACCCCTCCATGGTGACCGTGGGACTCTCCGCGGGCGGCGGATGCTTTGGGGCGGCCGCGCTCCCGTGCGCACGGTCTTGTCTATGGGTCCCCTCGTGGCCACGCGCTCTCACCCGCGGATCACAGCCTTGTATGCGCGGTTGCTCGCCGCGGGGAAGGGCAAAAAAGTGGCGCTGACGGCATGGAGGCAGAAGTTTTTGCCCTTCCTTAACGCCCTGTTGAAGCATCGGACCCCCTGGAAAGATCAAGTTGTCTAGGGCTAAAAAATATAACAGGCACCCGTGACAACCAAGACAGTTGCTCCGCTCCTGCGTCGCTCCGGCTTCCGGTAGCAGCTGAGCGCCAGCATTCGGCGCCAAAGGCGCAGAGGAACAAACAGGAGGACATTCCTACGGAAGAGCATAGCATCCTCTCAACAGCAGGCATCGTCTCCCCGGGCAGATAATGACGGTGCCAGTACCAAGGTCGATGGACAATCATCTCCCGGAGAAGTGTCATGCCCTCAAGAACTATACGCGCCCACTTTGACGGTGAGCGCATTCACCTCGATGAACCATGTATGTTAGAGCCCGATACGCCCCTGCTCGTCGTCGTCTTGCCAAAGCAACAAGATACCCACGAACCTGCCGACGACCATGCTGATTGGATACGTCTCTCCCAACAGGCATTCGCCAAGGCGTATGGTGAAGACGAGCCTGCGTATCCCGTAGACACCATCAGGGAGCCGAATCCTGACTAGAGGGTGTTATGCACTTTGAAGTTTCTACTGGGAGACTGGAGGTATGAACCGACAACCATACCCCAGCGAGAGCAGTGATGACGCATGGGCCTTGGTGGCCCCCTATGTGACCCTCATGACCGCAGAAGCGCCTCAGCGTCCTCAGAGCTTGCGCGAAGTCGTGCACGGTGTGCGCTGGGTGGTGCGGACGGGCGCGGCGTGGCGTTTCATGCCGCATGACCTGCCACCATGGTATACGGTGTCCCAACAAAGTCAACGCGGGCTGAAGGCCGGGGTGTGTGAAGCGATCGTGCAGGATCGGCGCGCGATCGTGCGGCTGGCGCAGGAGCGCCACGCCGAGCCTGCGGCGGCGCTTGTTGACCGTCGCACGTTGCCGTCGACCCCAGACAGTGGTACCCGGGCCGGGTAGGACGGAGCGCAACGCCAACGAGGCAGGAAAGTGCCCATGGCGGTGGAGACGTGGGGGCATCTGTGGGCGTGGCATGGGACCCCAACCACCGTCCAGGACTGCGCGCAGGTGGGGCGGTTGGCCGCGCACGTGCCAGACGTCATGGGTGATGCCGTGGAACGCGTCTCTGTCGACCAGGGTTCTACGGGTGCCCACGCCGCGCAGGCGGCTGCGGCCCACCATAGGCCACTCGAAGTGGTCAAACTCTCCGAGGCAAACAAGAGCTTTGTGTTGCTGCCGAAGCGGTGGGGGGTCGCACGCAGCGTTGGCTGGGCAGGGCGGTTCCGCCGTCTCGCCCGGGATGATGAACAGTTGGCTGACACTCTCCAAGGCTTGCACTGTGTCGCTTGCGCTATTGTGATGCTCAGACGCTTCGTAGAACTTATGGTTCAAAATACATAACACGCTCTAAGCTGTTTTCTCGATGGTATACTGACCTGCGTCACGGTAAGTACGTCGTCGTCGTGGTCGTCAGCGAGCGCGAGCCGCGTGCGCGCCACTGGATCATCACGGCATACATCGCCAGAAAACTGGCGCCAGGGGAAACGGAATGGGAACGCGATTGACATTTGCCTATGATCGAGAGGCCTACATCCTACATATTGACACGTGTCCACCGTATGCTGAGCAAGAATCGGAGGAATGCGGCGACGAAGTCATTGCCCGCCTCAACCCTGATACAGGGGCAGTGGAGAATCTTGAGGTGTTGTTTTTCTCGACGCGGCTGTTACGGAGCGAACTCTTCAATCTGCCAATTACGGCAGAACTATGGCCAGCCAGTAGAGACGGAGCCTAATATCGGCCTGCAGGCGACCGCCTCCAGCCTTGTATCTTTACGGGGTGATGTGGGGGCATCCCCATCACGCAGTCCCAGGACGTTGTAGACCTATTGAGCCTTAGTCCATCGAGACTGGAGCGTCGCGTGGGTCGTCACGTTCTGGACTCCCAGAGCCCGTACAGGTGTCTGGTGCCCTTGAGCCCGTATGCGCAAGGTCGGGCGGACAGGAGTGCGTAGGAGTGACGTGCCATGTTTTGTAGGGATTGATGTGGCCAAAGCCCAGTGGGATATTGCCCTGCGCCCCTCTGGGGAACGCTGGGCCGTCGCCAATGCTGCCAGCGGGGTGGCGACGCTCGTGGATCGGGTGCAGACCCTCCACCCTACCCTGATTGTGCTCGAAGCCACCGGGGGCCTAGAGCGCGCGGTGACGAGCGCCTGGGCCGCGGCAGGTCTCCCCGTGGTCGTCGTGAACCCGCGGCAGGCCCGCGATTGTGCCCGGGCCACGGGCCAGTTGGCGCAAACGGATGCATTGGATGCCCGCGCCCTGGCCCACTTTGCCGACGTGATCCGCCCGACGCCCCGGCCGCTGCCCGACGCCCAGACGCAAGAGCTGCGTGCCCTGTTGGGGCGCCGCCAGCCACTGAGCGTCATGCGGACCGCGGAGCAGCACCGCCTGGTAGGGACGAGTGAGCGCCTTACGAAGGCTATTGTTGCCCATATTCCGTGGCTCAATGCGGCCATCGCCACGCTGGACCACGACCTCGAGACGACGCGCCAGGCCAGCCCCCTGTGGCGGGAAAACGACGAGCTGTTGCAGCGTGCCAAGGGCATGGGGCCCGTGTTGGCCCGCACGTTGTTGCTGGAACTTCCTGAGTTGGGGACGCTCACACGGCAGCACATCGCGGCCTGAGTCGGCGTGGCGCCCCTCAATGGCGACAGTGGGACCCTCCGCGGTCGGCGTACGATCTGGGGCGGGCGCGCGCATGTGCGCACCGTGCTGTATATGGGCACGCTGGTGGCCACGCGCTATAACCCGCAGATCAAAGCTTTTTACGAGCGACTCCTCACGGCGGGGCAAGTCAAAAAAGTCGCCCTGACGGCGTGCATGCATAAGTTGCTGACCATGCTCAATGCCATGCTGAAGCATCGGATGCCCTGGCAGCCACAGGAGGTCCAACACTAAAAAATAGAGAAGGTCCCCTTGACAATCAAGACAGTTGCTACGCTCCTGCGTCGCTTCGGCTTCCGGCGGTGCCTGAGAACCGGTTTAAAGTCTTTTGGAAAGATGATCTACTGTGCTTCCACACACCAGGGAGGCAGTAGGACCGTGGTGTATCCAAGCGACATCAGTCGCGAGCAGTGTGAGAGGATGCGTGGTGCTCTGGCATCGGCACGGAAG
>SXND01000161.1 GCA_005777235.1 Pseudomonadota bacterium | reverse complement strand
GCCTATTACATCGACTACCGCAATGCCCGGCCTCAGTACATTGCCGCGTGGTGGAATCTCATTAACTGGGAGTTCGTGGCGAAAAATCTGCGCGGCTAGCGTGACTGTACTGTCTTTCCTGGGAGAGGCATGAGGCGCTGACCGCCTCTCCCAGCTCCTTGAGACTCCCCCATCTTGGTCGCTCTCGCTTTTCCCGTGCTGCCCATGCTGCCATCGCCTTGTACAATCCGTATGTCTCCTATGCTAGACTTAGACACTTTACTGCCCATTATGCATGACATGGAGGATCCCTATGGATACACAGACCCTCATCAGCACGGCACGCGACCTCGTCACGGAAGGCAAGGGCATCCTCGCTGCCGACGAGAGTTCGGGCACCATTAAACGCCGCCTCGACAGCATCAACGTGCCCTCCACCGAGGACAACCGCCGCGCCTATCGCGAACTCTTGTTCACCACACCGGGTATCGAAGCGTTTATTAGTGGCATTATCTTGTACGACGAGACCCTGCGTCAGCACGCCAAGGACGGGACACCCTTTGCGCGCTTACTCGAGCAGCGTGGCATCATGCCCGGCATCAAAGTGGACAAGGGCACCAGCGCGCTCACCGGATTCCCCGGTGAAACTATTACCGAAGGGCTGGACGGCCTGCGGGAGCGCCTGGCCGAATATCGCACCCTAGGCGCACGCTTTGCGAAATGGCGCGCGGTCATCACCATTGGTGAGGCTATGCCAACGGCGTATTGCCTCGCCGCCAATGCCCACGCCCTGGCACGCTATGCCGCTCTCTCGCAGGAAGCTGGTCTGGTACCCATCGTTGAGCCGGAGGTGCTGATGGATGGCGATAACACGCTGGCCCGCTGCGAAGAAGTCACTGAGGCGACCCTGCACGAAGTGTTTGCACAGCTCCATGCCCATCGCGTGCTGCTTGACGGCATGTTGCTGAAACCGAATATGGTGATTGCTGGCAAAAAATGCCCGCAGCAGGCGAGTGTCGATGCAGTGGCCGAGGCGACGGTGCGTTGTTTCCGCAAGACGATTCCCGCGGCCATGCCGGGAATCGTCTTCCTGTCAGGCGGACAGAGTGCTAAGCAAGCCACCGAACACTTGAATGCCATGAACGCGATGGGTGAGCAGCCCTGGACCTTGAGTTTTTCCTATGGGCGTGCGTTGCAAGGACCGGTGCTGGAATCCTGGCTCGGCAATCCGGCCAATGTCGCGACCGCGCAGCAGTGTTTCTATCATCGCGCCAAATGCAATGGGGCCGCCCGCTATGGCAAGTATTCCAGCGCGGTGGAAGCGGGCGTGGCATAGCCCACGCCAGAGCATCAGGTGACGAAAGGAGCCTATATGAGTCGCATTGGTATGACATTGTCGCGCCACATTATGGAACAACAACGCAGTGATCCAGGCGCGACCGGCGCGTTGACGGGTCTGTTGACCCAGATCGCTCTGGCGGCCAAGGTGATTGCCCGCGAAGTGAATAAAGCTGGTCTGGTCAACATCCTCGGTTTCACAGGTGAGCAAAACGTCCAAGGGGAGCAGGTTACCAAGCTGGATGTCTTTGCCCACCAGACCATGGTTGAGGCGCTGGAAGCCAGCGGGCATGTATGTGCCCTGGCCTCGGAAGAAGCGCCTGAGCCCATTCTGCCTGGGCCTGACCAGCGGCAAGGTCCTTATGTAGTATTGTTCGATCCTCTGGATGGCTCCTCGAATATCGACCTCAACATTACCATCGGCACCATCTTTTCCATTCAGCGCAAAGTCAGTCCAGGCGCAGACGCCACGATTGCGGATCTGCTGCAGCCAGGCGCCAGCCAGGTCGCGGCGGGGTATGTGGTCTATGGCTCCAGCACCATGTTTGTCTATACTGTAGGGCATGGGGTGCATGGCTATACGCTCGATCCCACACTGGGCGAGTTCCTCATGTCGCACGAAAACATGCGCATGCCGCAGCGTGGTAGCACGTACAGCGCCAATGAGGGCAACTACCATGCCTGGAGTCCTGGGGTGCGGCAGTATGTCGATAGCCTCAAAGATCCCAAGCGTAAACCGTATAAAGGCCGCTATGTGGGCACGCTAGTGGCCGATTTTCATCGCACGTTGCTCACCGGTGGCATTTTTCTCTATCCGGCGGATATGAGCGACCCACAAAAACCCGCGGGTAAATTGCGCTTACTCTATGAGGCATCGCCCCTGGCTTTTGTGGCGCAGCAGGCAGGAGGACGTGCCAGTACGGGGAGCGAGGATATCCTCCAGCTGCAGCCCGAGCGCTTACACCAGCGTGTACCACTGCTCATTGGCTCGACGGAGGATGTCACGACCGCCGAAGGCTACATCCGGCAGGCAGGCTAAGCGCCCGTGGGCATCACGGATAACGCCCACTCACACGAAGAAACGTTGCTGGCTCTCTTGGGGTAGTGGGCGTTGCAGATGCTGATAAGCCAGGGGGGTGGCTGTCCGGCCACGCGGTGTGCGGTTGAGATAGCCACTTTGGAGGAGAAACGGTTCGTACACGTCTTCGATGGTTTCGCGTTCTTCGTTGATGGAGGCTGCCAGGGTTTCAAGGCCAACCGGCCCCCCGCCAAATTTATCAATGATGGTCAAGAGCAGCTGACGATCCATCTTGTCGAGCCCAAAGTCATCCACATCCAGTAGGCGTAGCGCCTGGGCAGCAACGTCTTGCGTAATAAAACCATCCGCACGCACCTGGGCATAATCCCGCACCCGTTTCAGGAGGCGGTTGGCAATACGTGGCGTGCCGCGCGAACGCCGCGCGATTTCCGCGGTCCCCGCCTCATCAATACCGATCTGCAGCAAGTGCGCCGAGCGCTGGATAATGGTCTGCAGCTCTACCTGTGTGTAGAAATCTAGACGCACGATCACACCAAAGCGGTCACGCAAGGGCGAGGTGAGCAGGCCGGCCCTGGTCGTAGCTCCGACCAGGGTAAAGTGCGGGACAGCCAGTTTAATGGTGCGCGCACTCGGTCCCTGGCCGATGATGATGTCTAATTGAAAATCTTCCATGGCAGGATAGAGGATTTCTTCAATAACGTGGTGGAGACGGTGAATCTCATCAATAAAAAACACATCACCCTGCTTGAGATTCGTCAGCAAAGCGGCCAGATCCCCCGGACGTTCCACCACCGGGCCGGAGGTGCTCTTAAAATTGACGCCCATCTCAAGGGCGATGATGTGCGCCAGAGTGGTTTTGCCGAGCCCTGGCGGACCACAAAACAGGATATGGTCAATTGTGTCGCCGCGATGGCGTGCCGCTTCAATAAGGATGCGCAGATTTTCTTTGACCTGCTCCTGGCCGACGTATTCATCCAGGGCAGTCGGACGCAGGCTGGTTTCCAGGAGGGCTTCATCTATGGAGGCTTCTGAGCGATCAACCAGACGTTTTTCCACATGACGCTCCCCTGGCCCTTAGCGCGCCAGTGCTTGTAAAGCATCTTTCAGCAGAGCCTCTAGGGTCAGGCCCCCTACCTGTTCCGCCCGAGCGGCGCGGACGGCTTTCTCGGCTTCCGTCTGACGATAGCCGAGGTTGAGCAAGGCCGACATCACATCACGCACACTCTGCTCATCTTCCGTGATCAGCACTCTCGGCTGCCCAGAGACCGTGAGCGTCAGGGCGGTCATCTTGTCTTGTAATTCGAGCACAACCCGTTCGGCAGTTTTCCGGCCCACGCCAGGAATGGCTTGCAACCGGCGCGTCTCGGCTTGGGCAATCGCTTCGCGCAGGTCAGCAGCGCTCAGGCTGGATAACATGTTCAGGGCCAGCCGTGGTCCGATAGACGACACGCCAATGAGCAACTCAAAAATCTCTTGCTCCTCCGGCGTGGCAAAGCCATACAGCCGCATAGTGTCTTCGCGAACATACATGGTGGTCAAGAGCGTCACCCGCTCCTGGAGCTCTGGGAGGGCATAGTAGGTTGAGAGGGGTACCACCACGTGATAGCCCACGCCATGGACATCAAGTACTACGCGTTCCACAGTTTTGGCAGCTAACACCCCATGCAAGTGAGCGATCATTCTACAGCCTTACCCCGCACGCCATAGGTATGCAGATGACAGATGGCGGCGGCTAAGGCATCTGCGGCATCTGCGGGTTGTGGGATGGTCTCCAGACGTAACAACGCCCGGACCATCTGCTGCATCTGGGCTTTGTCAGCACGTCCATACCCCACGACCGCCTGCTTGATTTCCGACGCCGTGTATTCGACGAGAGGCAAGGCAGCATTGGCTACGGTCAGCAAGGCCACGCCACGGGCGTGGCCGAGGACGAGGGCCGTCTTGGGATTCTCGGCGAAGAACACCCGCTCCACGGCCACCACGTCAGGGTT
The DNA here is from genome assembly GCA_005777235.1 of Pseudomonadota bacterium. Classification (GTDB taxonomy): domain Bacteria; phylum Tectomicrobia; class Entotheonellia; order Entotheonellales; family Entotheonellaceae; genus SXND01. Next base: position 6,948 of record SXND01000161.1, on the reverse strand, counting down.
CCAGGCCTGCAGCGCTTCCGATAAGCCATCATAGATACGCTTCAGACGTCCCAGGAGCGGTTGTTTGGCTCCGGCCCGCACCGCTCCCCAGGCGAGCGCATGGAGAGTGCCCTGGACTTCCTCCACCACGCCGAAGCCCGTAATGATCGACCCAGGGTCGATCCCCAAAACACGCATGTATCCTCTTTTAGGAGGCGAGTGCGGTCATGACCTCGTCAGAGATGTCAAAATTGGCGTGGGCTTTCCGCACATCATCTTGGTCGTCCAGTGCCTCCATCAAGCGCAGCACCTGCTCGGCTTGCTTGCCCTCCACCGGCACAATGTTCTGGGGCAACATGGTGGTTTCGGCGACTTCAAGCGTCAGCCCCTTCTGTTCGAGGACCGTCCGCACGTCATCAAAGGTCTCTGGGGATGTGACAATTTCATACATCTCGGCGTCCGTTTTGACATCCTCGCCCCCGGCTTCGAGGACGATTTCCAGCAACGTATCTTCGTCGACCTGACTCGTCGGCAGCGTAATAAAACCCTTGCGGCCAAACATCCAGCCTACGCAGCCCGTCTCACCCAAATTACCGCCGTGCTTCGAGAAGATGTGACGGATTTCTGCCACCGTACGATTTTTGTTGTCGGTGAGGACATCGACCAGCACAGCGACCCCACCGGCGCCATAGCCCTCGTAGGTAATTTCTTCGTACACTTCGCCTGGCAACTCCCCCGTACCTTTTTTGATGGCCCGTTGGATGGTGTCGGATGGCATATTCGACGCTCTGGCGGTCGTCACCGCGGTGCGTAAGCGTGGATTCATCTCGGTATCTCCCCCACCCATGCGGGCGGCAGAGGTCAATTCACGAATGAGCTTGGTAAACACTTTGCCACGGCGCGCATCCACAGCGGCCTTTTTGTGCTTAATGGTGGCCCATTTGGAATGGCCTGACATAGCAAACTCCTTTCGACAATCGCACGCCGCTTAGCCACGCGGCAAACCAAGAACACGCTCGCCAATGATATTTTTCTGGATCTCTGAGGTGCCAGAAAAAATCGTTTCGGCGCGACTCCACAGAAAGCTCCGCTGCAAATTGACCGACGTGGGGTAATAGGGTGAGGCAGGATCTAACTGCGACAAGGGGCCGAGCATTTCCTGACCCATCTCCTGCATCCATTTGTTGGTCTCACTCCAGTACAGTTTGTCAAGTGACGCGTCGGGACCAGGAGGGCGTCCGCGCACCTCGGTGGTCATCGCGCGATAATTGTTGAGGCGCATGACGTCCACACGCATAGCGGCCTCGGCCAGTTTTTGCCGCGTGACCGGATCCGCACTGAGAGGCCTGCCATGACGCTGGAGGTGTTTGGCGACTGCCATCATGTCCTCCAACGACCGCTGGATTTGCACCTGCGTCCCAAACGAGGCCGAGGCACGCTCATGGGTTAAGGTCGTCATGGCAATGCGCCACCCATCGTGCAGCTGGCCTACGAGCTGACGTTTCGGCACCCGCACGTTCTCGAAAAACACTTCATTAAATTCGGCCCCGCCGGGCATCTGACGCAGCGGCTTTACCGTAATGCCAGGGCTGTGCATATCGACAAGCAGGCAGCTGATGCCCTAGTGCTTGGGCGCCTGCAGGTCGGTGCGGGTGAGGAGGAGGCACAGGTCGGCACAATGCGCCATGCTAGTCCATATTTTCTGCCCGTTGATGATAAAATCGTCGCCATCCTCGACGGCGCGTGTCTGCAACGAGGCCAGATCAGAGCCAGCATTCGGCTCGGAGAAACCTTGGCACCAGATTTCGTCAGCACTGAGGATAGGCGGGATATAGCGCTTTTTCTGCGCCTCGGTCCCGTGCGCCATGAGCGTTGGCCCCACAATCATCAGGCCCAGGGTGTTTGCCATAGGCGGCGCTTGCACCCGTGCGAGCTCCTGCTGGAAGACCGCTTGTTCGAGCAGCGTGGCGCCACGTCCGCCATAGGACTTGGGCCAGTGGATACCCGCCCAGCCGGCGTCGTACATCTTTTTTTGCCAGGTGCGCATGTGCTCGAAGGCCATCTCAGGAGCGCTCGGTAGCGGTTCCCTGGGCACGTGTGCTTCGAGCCAAGTGCGTACCTCCTGGCGAAATGCCTCAGTAGCGTCGTCGAAACGAACATCCATGGGTCTCTCCTTCCACCACTCGGCCATGCGTCCCTGCTCCGTGCGTGCAGTGGTCGATGGTATCCACCGCGATGGCCCCAGGGAGCGTGCGGCACTAGCTTACCCTAGTTAGCCAGGTAAGTCACGACTGAGTAGAGGGGCGGTCTCGCGCAGCATCTTGAACACACTCTCCTCGTGCTCGCCTATGGCTCGACGTTGGACATCGACCAAAACCCATGCTAGGGTTAGCAAACATCGCCTTTACGAGGGCAAGTGGGCCTGTCCCGGCAGGCCTCTTCTCACCTCTTGCGTCAGGAGCCTGTACTATGGATCTCGAACTCGCCGGCAAAGTGGCGATTGTGACTGGTGCCAGCCAGGGCCTTGGGAAAGCGATCGCCCGTGAGCTGGCCAAAGAAGGGGTCGATGTCGCCATCTGCGCTCGACGCCGTGAAGCGCTTGACGCGGCGGCCAGTGAGCTCGAACAAGAGACCGGTCGCCGCATCCTGCCTGTGACCACCGATACGACCAATTGGGAATCTGTGCAGCGCATGGTCGAGATCACCGCGGCGACCTTAGGCCGTGTGGATATTCTGGTCAACAACGCGGCGACTCCCGGCGGCCTGGTGCGTGGCTCCCTGGCAGAGGCCAGCGAAGAGGCCCTGCTGGCAGACATTGATACCAAGGTTGTGGGCTATTTTCGCTGTGCCAAGGCCGTGGCCCCGTACATGCAACGCCAGGGCTGGGGACGGATCATCAATATCGGTGGTCTGTCCGGACGTCGCTCTGCGGCTATCAGTGGCATGCGCAACGCCGCCGTGGTGCACCTTACCAAGGTGCTCTCCGATCAATTGGGGCCGATGGGCATTACCGTGAATCTCGTGCACCCTGGCACCACGCGCACCGAGCGCAGTGGGCCGATGTATGCCGAACAAGCGCGTCAGGCAGGTGTCAGCGTGGAAGAGATTGAGCGGCGTATCACGCAACACATCGCTATTCGCCGCATCGTCGATGCGCGTGAGTTGGGGTATGTGGTGACGTTCCTAGCTTCCCCCAAGGCGACCGCGATTACGGGCGAAGTCATTGCCGCCGATGGCGGTTCCGTGCGTGCGGTGTTTCAGTGACTACTCCCCGCCGTGAACGGCGGAGCTTCTAGGGACAAGTCCCAAAGACTGTAGCCCCAGTCTCAATATATTTAAGGCGGCGTTATGGTCTCGGTCGAGTGTCACCCCACAGCACACACAGGCGTGTGGACGTTCCGCCAGTGTTTTCTTCTGGCGATGGCCACAGCTAGAACAATCTTGGCTCGTGTATGCGGGGTTGACCGCCACAAACGTTCTACCGGCCCATGCTGCCTTGTAGGACACGAAAGTAGCGAACTGGGACCACGCCGCATCCTGAATGCTTTTGGCGAGGCAACGATGGTGCACCATCTGATTGACCGACACATCTTCCACGGCAATCACATCGTACCGCTTGACGACGCGGTGGCTCTCCTGGTGCGCAAAGTTCGTGCGTCGATTGACCATACGTTCATGCACACGCGCCACAATCCTGCGGCGTTTGCTGCGCGCCGAGGTGCCCTTGGTGGCGGCCGCCAGCTGGCGTTGTGTGCGCTTCAGGTCTTTCTCATCCGTGCGCATGAACTTCGGGCACGGTGTCTGCTCGCCTGTCGAAAGGGTGGAGAAGCTCAGCAAACCGACAGCAATACCAACGGCGGCACCCATGGTTGGCAACGGCTGGGCGTCGATGTCACAGACAATCGTCACGAACCATTTGCCCGTAGGACTGTGCCGAATGGTGCACGTTTTCGGCGTGCCTTCCAGTGGGCGATGCTCCACCACGCGCAGCGCACCGACTTTGGACAGCTTCAGCATGCCTTCCACCATCTGACACCCATTACCGTATTGCGGGAAGGTCATCGAATGATAGCGGCCATAGCCACGAAAGCGCGGATAGCCGGGCTCCTTGTCGCCAGCTTTACAGCGACGCAAGAATGCCTTGAAGGCCAAGTCAATACGCACCGCAACGTTCTGCAAGACTTGCGAGTGCACCCGCGACAAATCGGCACACCCCTCTTTCAGAGCTGGCAGCGTGAGCGCCTGCTTGTGGTAGGTCAACGACTCCTGCCGTTCCTCCCAGGCGTCACGCCGTACGGCAAGAAAATGGTTGTACAGACACCGACATTCCTCCAGCTGGCTGTCCAACTGTGTGGCCTGGGCTTTCGTGGGCTTGAGTCGGTATTGCATCGTTTTAACCATGTGATAGACATTAGCTTAATACGGAGCGAGAGTCAACGACTCTCGCCCGTCTTGCTACGGCATTACCGCGCTGGGAATTAGCCAGAAGGCTGGCCAAACGCCTGATATCTCCGCCCTGAAGGACGGAGCTGTACGGCGTCTTTGATCATCCCGCGGTCGCCTCGGCACAGGAGAGATGACGCGTATGCAGCTGCCACTCGAAGACGTCAAAATTCTCGACCTCTCGCATGCCCTTGCGGGACCGTTTTGTTCCACGATGTTAGGCGATTTCGGGGCGCAGGTGGTGAAAATCGAGGTACCTGGGACGGGGGATATTTCCCGGGGCTGGGGACCGCCATTTTACCAGACCGAAACCGCATACTTTGTCAGCCTACATCGTAACAAGAAGAGTATCGAGATTGACTTCAAGCACGAGGCCGGGAAAGAACTCTTCTTTCGCCTCGTTGAACAGTTTGATGTTGTCCTGGAGAACTACCGCGTTGGCACCCTCGACAAGCTCGGCATCGCTTACGACCAGGCACGCCTGCGGAATCCAGGTATTATCTACTGCTCCGTGTCCGGCTTTGGCCAGACAGGGCCGTATCGCAACCGGGCCGCATTGGATCTCATTGTGCAGGCTGAGAGCGGCATGATTAGCATTACTGGTGAGCCTGGTAGTCGTGGGGTACGGAATGGTGTATCGAGTGCTGATATGGTCGCGGGCATGTGGGCGGCTTTTGGCATCATGAATGCCCTGCGCGTCAAGGAGAAAACCGGCCAAGGCCAGTATGTCGATGTCTCGATGCTCGACGGTCAGCTCGGGCTGTTACAGGGGATGATTGGTGCGTACATGGCCGACGGTGAAGTGCCGCTCCCCATGGGCACGGCCTATAAAGCCCTCTTACCGTACCAAACCTTCCGCACCAAGACCAAAGACCTGGCGCTGGCCGTAGGCAGTGACAAGCTTTGGAGACTCTTCTGCCCCCTCGTAGGACTCGACGCCATGCGGGATGACCCGCAGTATGCGACGAACCCAGCGCGTGTGCGGCATCGTGAGAGCCTGATCGCCACGCTGCAAGAGATCTTTATGACCAAGACCTACGAAGAGTGGGAAGCACTGTTGCTGGCACACGGGATCCCAGTCGGAGCCATTAATACTCTTGATCAGGTTGTGGAGCATCCGCAGGTACAGGCGCGTGAGATGATTGTTGAAAGCGACCACCCTGTCGCCGGGAAAGTCCGCGTGGTGGGTGTACCGGTCAAACTCTCTGCCACTCCTGGCTCTGTGCGCACGCCGGCGCCTCTGCTCGGACAACATACGGCTGAGGTACTACGCGCATATCTCGGCCTGTCTGAGGCCGAGATTGCTGCCTTGTATCAGCAAGGGATTCTTGGGCAGAAGAACAGGTAATCTCTCGACCTCCGCCTGGTGTCTGCAAGGGCTGGCCATATCATACACATGGTGTTGAGCAGGGCGTGGGGTCAATGACTACTGGCACTGAAGTGCCGTAGCTTGTCGCTGGCGCCGACGCCAGCCAGCAGCCAGAGCTGCTGAGGGACGCGACCCGCAACTAGAGGCGCATTGACGCGCGCCCTTGAGCGAATGTTCACCGCCGCATTGCAGTCGGCATGGGCCGTATAGCCGCATTGCTTGCAGGAGAACCGCGCTTGACTCGGTCGATTGGCTGTGGAGATATGCCCACAGGCCCTACACTGGCGGCTGGTATTCCGCGGGTCGACGAGCACCACAGGGATGCCTGCAAGTCGCGCCTTATACTCCACAAAGAAGCGCAGTTGAGCAAACGCCCATCCTGCCATGCGGGCACGTTGCGGCTTCCGAAACCGAGTCCGAGTCCGAAGAGCCGTCAAGTCTTCCAAGGCTATGCCGTACTCGTTGCCTTGGGCCGCCGCAACGAGCGTTTTGCTGATACCGTGGTTGGTATCTCTCCGGAAACGCGCTTCACGCCTCGCGGTGCGCTGCAACGCCCGCCGCATGTTCTTGGGCCGCTTCCCATCCATCTGGGCCACCGTTGCCGCGCGTTGCAATCGTTGGCGGTACGTCGCATAGCGTGTCCGACAGGCTTCTATCCTCTCGCCACTGTGCGTGGTGCCGTCAGACGGTGTGGCCAGATTGACGACGCCCAGGTCCCCACCCAGAAAGTCTGTCGGGGGGATAGGCGTTCCCTCAGGCACCTTGACGACGACCAGCAGAAACCACTGGCCGTCTCCACGGACCGCCAGATGACATTGCCGCGGCTCATGGGCGTCGAAGCGCTGCCGGTGGTAGGGACCGATGAGGAACGCGACCAGTACACGTCCTTGCAACGTCAACAAGCTCACCTGGTCGAGCCCAGCAAAACGCATAATGCGTTGATCGTAAGGCATCGCGGCATCAGACCGGAACGTGGGACATGTCGCCTTATCCCGTCGATACGTCCCAGCCACCCGCGACGTATAGGAAATTCAAACGGCCTTTTCCCCCGCCCGCTGCTCCCGGCGTGCCGCCCTCGCCGCCGGCCCTGCCGAGCGTCGCGCCAGCGCGCAGGCTCGCCATGCCGGCACGGCCAGGACGGAGGCACCGCCAGCGTG
>SXND01000160.1 GCA_005777235.1 Pseudomonadota bacterium | reverse complement strand
CCCAGACTCCTTGTCTCATGGCGTAGGATCAGCATGCTCTTTTCCTGTCTATGATGGGGATGGTTGCACAACACCAGTGTACAGGAAGAGCATGTTGGTCTTCGTTGTCATGGTTTATCTGCTTAAGTACGCGCCTATGGGGCCCCGCCCCCCGTGCGCCGCTAGTGGCGCACGAGTTTTGCAACCAACGGGACACTGCCCCCACACAGGTCGGCAAGGGCTTGCTGGGCGCCACGCCGTGGCGTATAGGCCTGCACAACCTGTTGGCGTCAATCTTGTGGCATAGGCTTTCATAGTGTAAGATTATGGTATGTGATCCTGACAAGCAACTGAAAATCGCTCTAGGCCAGGGTACGCTCCCCATTGCGCACGGGATCGGCGTGGGCTGACATCTGGAGTAGGCCCACGTGGAGAGTCTGGGGAATGCGCAGTGCTGACATGGGTCTGTAAGGCTGCCGCCGCTGATTGGCTTCTTCACGGGTTGATGCCATTACACGCCTTCTCATATTGAGCCATCCTGGAGACCCTGGGCGGCTTCGCGCTGGCGTTTGCGATCGAGGGCCTTCTTAAACACGCGTAAGGTGTTGAGTTCGAGCAGAGATTTTTCCCCCGTCATGTTGTGGTCATGGCGGCGTACATGCAGCGTCACTTCCTCAAGCCGTGCGATCTTACGACCCAGTTCGTGCGCCCGATTGAACCAGTCGATGTCTTCGGCAAACTCCAGTTCCGTGTCGAACAGACCAACGTGCTCAAAGACACGGCGATGGTAGAGGGCCGCGCCAATGTAATAGGGGAAAGATTCGCGCGGATTGCCTTCATACTCATAGCGGCCCGTGTGTGGAGCATAGCGCAGGATTTGGGCATAGCCGTGCACCACGTCAAGCTCAGGATCGTGCAACAGATGCTCAAGCAGGCGGTGCAGGTTCTGTGGTGGCCAGAGATCGTCCACATCCAGAAAGGCGATATAGTCGCCGGCGGCATCTCGGATACCCCGATTGCGCGCGGCTGAGGCACCGGCATTGGCTTGCGTAAAATAGCGTACTTCAATGGGGAGTTGGGCCACCACCGCGTCGGTATGATCGGTGGAGCCGTCGTTCACAATGATGATTTCGAGCGCCGGATAGTCCTGGGCCAGCACCGTATTGACCGCCTCCGCAAGAAACTGCGCGCCGTTGTAGGTGGGAATGATGATGCTCAGCAGTGGCCGAGCGACACCCCCGGGCTGGAGGGACGGCGTAGGCGCGGCGCCCGCGGTCTGCCAGGGTTGCCCCGCCAAAAAGGCCGTCATCGTGGCTGGGATACGTGACAGATCGCGTCCCAGCTTGAGGGTAAAACTCGGTACGGTGCCGACCAAGCGCTCAATGAAGGTATACGTGTGATGGCCAGCATAGGGGAGTTGGGCCATCGTGGTAAAGGCCGCAGCCCGTGTGAGGAGTGCACTGGAAGCAGGCACAAAGATACTGTCGTCTCTGGGCTCAATCATGGGTGTCGCGATGGCCCTGAGTGGCATTCTCAGCTTGCAGTGCTCGGCAAAAGACGGACTGAGGAAGAGGACCGACTTCTCGTCTGGCATCGTCTCAGCTTGCGCCACACAAGGGGCAAAGACCGGCAGATGCGCCAGCTGTGCGGCAGTGAGTTTGGCAGTGTTATAGAGACTATAAACAGTCGGTTCTGGCGTCAAGCCCACCACGAGATAGTCGTCCCCGAGGTAGAAGAGCCCATGGGCGAGCGCCGTGAGTGCGGTCGTCGACTTGCCGATACCCCCCTTCCCGGTGAGGAGGATCGCCCCGTGGTCCGTGCCTACGGCAGCAGCGTGTAAGAGCTGGCAGCCATGCATTTCGAGCCACCAATGGAAAAGCGTGCGTAACGGCGAGGCTTTGACCCAATAAGGTATGGTGCGTGCGGTCTGCATCCAGTACACTCCTGTTGCGGTGGCACGGTCAAAGACATTGACTGAGCATTCAATCCAATGAAAGGCCGCACGGTAGCGCGGGCTGTTAAAACCCCACAGATCACCTCTGTCGGTGAAATCCCCCCGTGGGCACGGCGGTGCGATCATGGGAATGCCGGTCGACTCGGTATCCCAGATTTTTACCACCGCATCGACTTTTCCCACATCGGCAACACGGAGGTGTGCCAGGGCTGGTGTGAGGTGCTGCACGAGCTGTGGACCGGCAAACAACAGTTGGATACGCCGACCTGCCAGGGCATACGTATGCCCTACGCCTCCTGTCCCGGCCAACGCTTGCTCAGCCCGGGTATGTATCGCGTCAAAAAAGGCCTGCTGCTCTTCTTCAGTTCGGCGTGGATGGTCCATTACTCGTCTCCCCTGCTTGCCAGGCCTGTCAACATGGGCGCGACGGGCACCGCTGCCGGCCCCGTACGGTAGCGCAGGAGGTGCCCATTATGCAGCTCGTAAGCTTCCTCCATAGACTCCAGGACACGTGCGTCATGGCTAATCGTGAGCACTGCCGGGCGCTGTGGCAGGTGGATGATATTGTGCATGAGCGCCCCCACGGTGTCGGTGTCAAGATGATTTGTAGGCTCGTCCAAAATCAGCAAGCCTGGCTGGGCAAGCAAGGCGCGGGCAATCGCCAGCCGCTGGCGTTCGCCGCCTGACAGCCGAAGGCCGTTTGCGCCTATATGGGTCTTGTAGCCCTCTGGCAACTGCGCGATAAAGTCATGGGCGAGGGCAATTGTGGCACTATGTACGACAGTTGCGCAGGAGGCTGCTGGGTTGCCGTAGCGAATGTTATCGAGGATAGAACCATCGAAAATCTGCGCCTGCTGCAGCACAAACCCGATGGAGCGTCGTAGAACTTTGAGGTCTACCTCACTGTGCGGCACCCCATCGACCTCCAGGCAGCCGCTCCAGGGCGTATAGAAACCCGCAATTAGGTACTCACCTTACGCGGAGCCCTGTACGGGGGTGAGGGCCCGTAAAGTGGCGAAAGCGGAGCGGAGGGCATTGAGGTAGAGTTTGGACTTTAGGGCAAAATGATGAAGCTTGGTCCTCATTTTCAGCCGCTCTAGTTTAAT
>SXND01000159.1 GCA_005777235.1 Pseudomonadota bacterium | reverse complement strand
TAAACTAGAGCGGCTGAAAATGAGGACCAAGCTTCATCATTTTGCCCTAAAGTCCAAACTCTACCTCAATGCCCTCCGCTCCGCTTTCGCCACTTTACGGGCCCTCACCCCCGTACAGGGCTCCGCGTAAGGTGAGATCTTTAGTTAAAATTGAGTCGACTCTATCCGCGCGTGAAATTGCGTTCAGGTTGGGTATAACTCAAAGGGCAGTGGAAAAACAGATTGCCAAATTGCGGAAAGACGGAAGGCTCAAACGTGTCGGCCCAGCCAAAGGTGGTCATTGGGACGTTATCGAATCATGAGGGCTGCACATGTTTACAAAGGATAGTTTTATGTTCACCGAAGCCAACACCGTCGAGCAGATGATCCTTGATGCCGTCACACAACGCGGCGGCACGCCAGCGCCCATGGTGCGCGAGGAGGCGCTGCCCTACGGGGGTACATCGCTCGGTGACACCCTGCGCCCGGCGCGCTGGACGTATGTCCCCCACACCGACGTGCCGGCCAGCTCAGTGATGTGATGGTCGAACTCTGGGTACGTGAGGCGCTCATCCGCCTTAACCCCGACATCGCCGCGCAGCCTGATCGGGCCGACGAGGTCATCTACAACCTGCGTGCCTGCCTCCTCTCGGTGCAGGCCGATGGTCTGGTGTGCGCCAACGAAAATTTTATGGCCTGGCTGCGCGGCGAGAAGACCATGCCCTTCGGCCACCACGGCGAGCATGTGCCGGTGCGTCTGGTGGATGCCGTGCAGCCCAGCAACAACCGCCTCACCGTCACCAACCAGTGGACTTTGCAAGTTGGTACCGTGGAAAAACGCTTCGATGTAGTGTTTGTGGTCAACGGCTTGCCGCTGGTCATCGGCGAGGCCAAGACGCCCACGCGCAGCGCCGTCACCTGGTTCGATGGTGCCTTCCAGATCAACCAGATCTACGAGAAGGACGTGCCAGCCATGTTCGTGCCCAATGTCTTGTCGTTCGCTACCGAGGGCCGTCTGTTGCGCTACGGCGCCATCCGCATGCCCATCGAGATGTGGGGGCCGTGGCGCAAGACGATAACCAGGACGCAGGCCAGTTGCACCATGTCCAGGCCGCGGTCGAGAGCCTGCTGCGACCGGCGGTCGTGCTCGACATCTTGCAGCACTTCACCCTCTTTGCCACCGACAAGCAGCATCGGCGCATCAAGAGTATCTGCCGCTACCAGCAATACGACACCACCAACAAGATTGTCGCCCGCGTGGTCAAGGGCTACCCCAAGAAGGGCCTGATCTGGCATTTCCAGGGCAGCGGCAAGTCACTGCTGATGGTCTTTGCGGCGCAAAAGCTGCGGCCGCACCCGCAACGCGGCAATCCCACGGTGATCATCGTAGTGGACTGTATTGACCTCAACACCCAGATCAGCGCCACCTTCAACGCTGCTGACGTGCCCAGCTTCCCGGACTGGCAGCACACCTCGCAAGGCGAACGCCTCATGCAGCAGGAACTCCGGAGCGCCTTGCTCAAGTACAAGCTCCACACCGATCAGGATCTCTTTGACAAAGCCTATGGCTATATCTGGCAGTATTACTGAGCAGCCTGGCCATCCCATGGTCCGGTGGCGGTGCTGGCCGCGCGCACACCTGCAGGGAAATCGCGATGTCGTCAGCACGTTGTATGACCAAGGCGAGCGCCTTTAGACAATCTCCCGTTGCTGCAAGCTGGCGATCTCGGCGGCACTGAGCCCCAGGTCCTGCAACACCGCTGCCGTATCTTGCCCACGTTCGGGAGGCGCGGTACGGATGGCGTTGGCGTGGCGGCTGAGGGTAAACGGTTGCCCCACCAGTTGAATGGGGCCTAAGACCGGATGCTGGACATCCTGCGCCATGCCGAGGTGCTGCACCTGGGGATCCTGGAACACCTGATCCACCGTATAAATGGGACCACAGGGCACGCCGGCCTTGTTCAGGAGGGCGATGAGCTCTGCGCTGGGATAGCGCTGCGTGTACGACTCGATAGCAGCGTTGAGGGTGTCACGGTGCGTGGAACGCGAGGCGCCGGTAGCATAGCGCGCATCGCTCAACAGTTCATCCGCTTGGAGCGTCTTACAAAAGCGTTCCCAGATCACCTGTCCGGCGGAGGCGATATTAATATAGCCGTCTTGGGTGGTGAACACGCCGGTGGGAATGCTGGTAGGATGATTGTTGCCAGCTTGTGGCGGCACCTCATGGTCCATGAGCCAGCGCGTGGCTTGGAAATCCAGCATAAAAATCTGCGCTTGGAGGAGCGAGGTTTTGACCCACTGCCCCTTGCCAGACGTTTCGCGATCAAGGAGAGCGGTTAAAATCCCCATGGCGCAGAACAGCCCGGCACACAGATCCGCGACGGGAATACCGACACGCACCGGCCCTTGGCCTGGGATGCCGGTAATGGACATCAAGCCACCCATGCCCTGGGCAATCTGGTCAAAGCCTGGGCGCTGCTGGTAGGGGCCGTCTTCCCCAAAGCCGGAGATGCTGCCATACACCAGACGCGGGTTAAGCTGACTGAGCGACTCGTAGTCCACCCCGAGGCGGTATTTCACGTCGGGTCGGTAGTTTTCTACCACCACGTCGGCGGTGCGCACCAGGCGCTTGAACAGCTCTAAGCCCTCGGGTTCCTTGAGATTGAGCGTCATGCTGCGTTTGTTGCGGTGCAGATTCTGAAAATCCGACCCGTGTCGTGGTCCTCCCATGCCGGCGGTGCCTTCGACACTTTCGGGCAGTTCCACTTTCAGCACATTGGCCCCCCAATCGGCCAACTGGCGCACACACGTTGGGCCAGAGCGCACACGGGTCAGATCCAAGACGGTAAAACGAGCGAGAGGTAGCGATGCGGTCTCTGAGCTCATACCTGCTCCATGGATGATGTCGGTATGTGGGATACGCCTAGACGACTGAGGCGGACGGGGGCTGGAAGACACGCCAGGCAGGGGCGGCCCTCTCACGCCTGGAGAAGGCCGCCCCGTATGCAGCGCTCGAACCCTCGGTCAAGAGGTTACCCGGGGACGGTATCGTAGTGATGCCAATTGCCAATCACGTTATTGGCGTACATCTTGGCGATGTCTTCCTCCGAATAGCCGAGCAGGCCACCGAGAATCTCTTCGTTGTGCTCGCCGACTTGCGGGGTGGAGCCGACAGGGGCTGGCGTACGGCTGAAATGCCAGAAGTCGCCAGACACCGCAATACTGCCTGCGAGAAAGTCCGGCACTTCGACCATCACGCGGCGTTCCCAGGGATGCGGATCTTGCGCCGCCTGTGGAATGGTGTTGACGGGGGCAGCCACCACATCATGCTTGGTGAAGTGGGCAATGGCCTCGGGCATGGTCATGGTGGACAGCAGTGCCCGCATGGCCTCCTGGATCGCCGCGCCATTCTTGCCACGTGCAGGCCTCGTGGTAAAACGGGGATCTTCCAGCCACTCCGGTCTGCCGAGCGCGCTACACACGCGTGGCCAGTGGTGCTGGTCGCCAGCGCTGATCAGTACCCAGCCGTTCTGGCAGGGATAGGTGCCGCTCGGTGGCGCATCCGATTGGCCACGCCGAGGTTCAATACCTGCCCCGTGATATGCCGTAATGGGAATTTCGGTCAAACTGTACCCTGAATCTGCCAGACAGACGTCAATACTCTGCCCCACACCCGACAGTTGCCGTTCGTACAGCGCTGCCAAGGTGCCAATGGCCGAGTGCAGGGCGGTGGTACGGTCAATGATGGGGACACCAGCGCGGATCGGCGGCATGCCTTCCTCCCCGGTGACCATGGCAATCCCGGACATGGTCTGCCCGATGGGATCGTAGCCAATCTGCTCCCGATACGGGCCGAATTGCCCATAAGCCGAGACATTCACCATGATGATGCGGGGATTCAAGCTGTGCAGGACATCATAGCCAAAGCCCATCTCATCAATAGTCCCGGGGCGAAAGTTTTGGACCACCACGTCGGAAACGGCGACGAGTTGGCGCAGCGCCTTTTTCCCCTCTTCCTTGCGTAAGTCCATACTCACGCTTTTCTTGCCGCTATTGTACTGCACCCAGTAGGCACTCTGTTTGCGCACCCATGGCCCGTGGTAGCGGGTCTCCTCACCACCGAGACGCTCAATTTTAATGACTTCAGCGCCGAGACGTGCCAGCACCTGGGCACAGCGGGGGCCCGCCTGATGGCGCCCCAAGTCGATCACACGGATACCGTCTAATGGTCCTTTAATGTCTGCCATCTGCGACCTCCTGTCTGAGTCTCTCATCGTAGGCCACTTGCTCGCCGCATCTTACGCGCTGAGCGCGCCCTCTGGCAAGCCCTCCTTTGGGTACGCCATGTGACTCACCACGCACTGCAGCGGCGTGCCGTGGCAGCTCGCGGGTTGCGCGGCTGCCCCTACCGCTTGCATTTTTTGCCAAGTAGGATACAACGCTTCGAGCCAGAGATTGCCCAGTTGCGGGATGACGTTGATCGCCTTGATACGGATCCAATCGTCGAACAGTTCCAACACCGACACCGCGCCATTGTCAATGTTCACCCGGCGATAATCGTTGAACGGCACGCCGAGGTAATGCGCCAGGGCGGTACGAATCACATCCCCATGCGAGACCAGAGCAATGATGCCCTGCGGATAGGTCTTGCGGGCCCATTCAATGACGCGTACCCCGCGTTGCTGCACCTCGACGAGACTTTCGCCCTGCGGAAACGTGGCGTTGACCGGATCATGAAACACCTGATGTGCCACCGGATCGTTGCGGATCTCGCCGAACGTTTTGCCTTCCCAGTCGCCATAGACGACCTCGCGCAGATCGGCAATTTCCGCAATGGGTTGCTGCAGGCGGTCGGCAAGGCACTGCGCGGTCTGACGCGCCCGCACGACCGGACTCGAAAACAGATGGGTCACTCCCAGTGGCGCCAGGATGTCCGCCGCGAGGCGGGCCTGCTCGTGTCCGCGTGCATTGAGAGGGGCCGGCCCCTGGCCTGAGATGCGACCACTCAGGTTCTCATCCGTCTGGCCGTGCCGTACCAAGATCACCAACGCCATCAGGTGTCCTTTCAGTCTTCTAAAGGCAAAGGGAGGGAAAAGCCTGCTATGATACCATACCATGGCGACGGTCCCACGGCGTGCCCAACTTCTGAGGCGCTGTCAGCGGGCTGCGACGACAACGGCGCGCCACGCGCCAGGAGAACAACACCATGCCGCGCTTACAGGTCATGAGATGCCGCGCTGCGCTCCTCGTCCTAGGCTGTACGCTGGCCCTGACGTCCTGTGCCGTGCAGACTCCCGGGCCGCGCTTCGGCGCTCAGCCGCTCTCCACCGTGCGTGGTGCGCACCTACAGGGCGCCCTCGTGGAGCTGGCGACCCAACGGGTCGTGCCCTTGGAGACGTGTATCGCGGCTCTCGCCCGGACCCAAGTCGTGGCTTTGGGGGAAGTGCATTATCATCCTGCCGTGCAAGCGTTTGAGCTCCGCGTACTCCAAACGCTGGTACAGCAGCAGCCCCAGCCTATCATCCTCGCCATGGAATTTCTCGAACGCGACATGCAACCATCCGTCGATGCCTATCTCGCTGGGCACATTGACGCGGCCACGCTGTATGGGCACATCAAGGCGACGCCAGCCTTTATCCAGTCGTATATGCCCCTGCTACAGTATGCCCGACAGGCTGGCATACCCGTCCGGGCGATGAACGCACCGCGTGCCCTGGCACGCCGTGTCGCCAAGGAAGGACTCCACGCCGTTCTAGACAGCCTGACCTCTGCAGAACGGGCGTCTCTGGCCGCGACGATGGCTCCCATGACGCCCGAGTACCGGGCCTATAGTATGCAAGCACTGGCTGAGGCCCATCCCCTGCTCCCTGACCAGATGGAGCGTTTTGTGGAGGCGGCCTACGTGAAGGATGAGACGATGGCAGAGTCACTGGCGACGATCGTCGCGGCGGCGCCGACAGCCACCGTCTTGGCGATTGCCGGACGTTTCCACGTCGATTACGGCCTAGCGATTCCTGCCCTCCTCAAGCAACGCCGCCCCGATGTGACGATGGTACGGGTGACAACGATCCCGGTGGCTGCTGATGAAGACACAGATGTGCGGCGTCTCGCCAAGGCGGGACTCGCCGAGTACGTGTGGTTTGCCGCACCACACGCCGCGAGCCCCGCAGGGAATTCAGGGGGTCGAGCGATGCAGACGTCGGAGGCAGTGCGAGGGGGCAGCGTGGCCGCACCCTCCGTGGTACCGTTACGCTAGGCTCTGGAGCGTGGCCTGAATTTTGTCAAAATCGGGCAGATTGCCTGGGCTCTCCAGCACTTCCGCGTATTGCACCTTGCCCGCCTTATCGATGACAAAGGCGGCGCGCTTGGCCACACCCTGCATCCCACGGAGATCGGCAAAATACGCACCATACGCCTGGCACGCTTGGCGATTGAAATCGCTAAGCAGCGTGAAGTTTAAACTCTCTTTTTCTTTCCACTGTTTCTGCGCAAACGGGCTGTCCACACTCACCCCCAACACCTCGGCATTGAGATGCGCGTAGTTGTTGAGATTATCCCGCACCGAGCATAGCTCCGTGGTACACACCCCTGTAAAGGCAAAGGGTACAAAGAGCAACACGACGTTCTTCTGCCCCCGAAAACTGCTCAGGGTGACGTCTTGCATATCGGTATTACGCAACGTAAAGTCTGGGGCATCTTGTCCGGCTTGTACACTCATGAGACCACCTCCTTAGGAAAAATTTACCGAGTGATAGAGAGACCACAGACGCGAGGACACGTCTCGACTTTTCGCTAGCCCGTCAACACTGAGCAGCCCAGTGTCTTATGCTTGCTGTACTTCGCGCCGTAACATATCCAGGGCGAGAATGGAGATGACCCCTGATTCGACACGGATACACCCCGCTTGTTGGAACTCGCGGAGGGTACGCGCCATTGTTTCCCGCGTCATCCCCGCCAGCTCAGCCAGTTCCTGCTGTGTGAGGCGCATGTCAATGACCGTGCCGGTGTCGGTCACCCGGCCACGCTCTGCGACGAGGTTGAGGAGCACACGCGCCACTTTACCATACACGTCGAAAAACGCCAGACTATGGATGAGTTCGTTCGCCTTCCGCAAGCGCTTGCTCAACACTGCTGCCATTTTGAGCATGATCTTCGGCGAGGTGCCGACAATCTGCAGAAACGACTCGCGGGCAATCATGAGGACTTCGCTGGCTTCTTGCGTGGTCACCGTCGCTGAGCGCGGCATGCCGTCAATTAAAGACATTTCCCCAAAGAAATCCGTGGGGTAGAGCATCCGCAGGATCATTTCATAGCCATTTTGATCTTCAATGGTAATTTTGACGAGGCCGTCTTTGAGGATGTAGAGGGCATGGCCCGGATCCTCAATATGGACAATGGTGGTGTGCTTCTTATAATGCTGTTCTCGCGTTACACTTGCGAGCTGTTGGCACTCGTCATCATCCAGTTCATAAAACAAAGGCACCTTTTTCAAAAAATCGATATAGGTCAGCATCTCGTCACCTCCAACCCCTGAGACACATCGCAGCGATTGTCCGCGATACAAGCTGATACTGTCGGGGGAGTGCATCATAAAGGAAGAGGACGGAGGCGTCAACCCCTGTGCCGCCTAACCAGGCTTGCGCAACACCCGTTTATCGCCAATACGCATAGTCAAGCGCTGATTATCAAAATGTTCCAACAGCGGGATGGCATATTTACGCGAAATCTGCAGCAGATCACGGAACTCCGCCGCGGTGATGGCCCCCTGCTGGTCGAGATAGATCCTTAGCTCGTGCTCTATAGCACTAAATACCTCATAATGATAGAAAATGTCACCTTTAAGGCGGATCAGCTTTTGCTGGTCCACCAGCACCTGGAGTAACTCGCGGTCATCGGCATGCGTAAGTTTGTGCGCTTCCAGCGCGTCCTCCACACTCGGGGGCTGATAGGCCGCCTCACGGAACATCACTTCCATGCCATCCACCGCCGCCTGCCGGGCCGGAGACAGGGTGACGGTGTGGCTGGTGAGCTTGATCTTATCGCGGCTCACTTCCACCTCGCCCGAGGCTACCAGATCGTGCTGCAACGTGGCGAACACTTTCTCGGCCATGCCAGGGAATTTACTGCGCAGTTCCTCGGTAAACATGGCGGGCTTGAGTGGATTGGTGCGGTGAAATGTCTCTAATAGCTGCACAATCTGCGCCCGCGCCCGGGCGTACTGGTCGCGATGCAGCAACCACGGGGGATTGTCGTCAATGGCAATGCCGATGCCTTCCGCCCGCAAACTCTCCACCGTGGTGCGCAGTGTGGCCATGTCCAATGGACTACGCAGTAAAAAATCCGACCATTGCAAGCCGGCGTACTCGGCATGCGCCAGGTGCACGGCCAGGACTTCCGTAGCCGTGCCGTCACGGAGGGTCGTCAGTTGTTCCAGCACCTGCGGACGCCGGCGCCGGTGCTTGGCCGGGAGCGTGTCCAGAATCACCCCACCGGCAATGGTCTGGATCGGCGAATAGCTGCGCAGTACATAGCGATCCTGCGGCGCGGCAATAGCCGATTCTTCCAGATGCAACTGCGCGAACGTCTCCTCACCCGGCTGCAATGCATCACGGTCCAGTAAAATCACCCGGCCCATGATTTCACTGGTGCCAATATGAAAACGCACTCGGTCGCGATGTTTCAACGGGCGCGGCGCCTCGGCCAGCAGAGCGAGCGTGACGTCGAGCATGTAGGTCACGGGGAAACGCCCTGGCGTCACGACGACCGAGCCGCGTTGCAGTTCCGTGCGCTCCAGGCCCTGCAGATTCACCGCGGTGCGCTGCCCGGCCACGGCTTCCTGGACCGACTGATTGTGCACCTGCAGGCCGCGTACGCGGGCGGTATCGTGCTGCGGCAGCACCTCCAGACGATCTTCGAGGCGTAGACTGCCGGAGAACAGCGTCCCGGTCACCACCACCCCAAAACCACGCATGGTAAACACGCGGTCAATGGGCAGCCGCACCGGACCCGTGGTCGAGCGGGGGGTGAGCGGGCGACAGAGGGTGCGCAGGGCTTCCAGGAGATCGTCTAAGCCCTCACCAGTCCTAGACGAGAGCGGCACAATCGGCTTGCCTTCGAGAAACGTGCCACGCAGGAACTCGGCAGTATCTTCCTGCACCAGCTCCAGCCAATCCTGGTCCACCATATCAATTTTGGTCAGCGCCACCAGCCCTTCACGCACCCGTAACAGCTGGCAAATCGCCAGGTGCTCACGCGTCTGCGGCATGACGCCTTCATCGGCGGCAATCACCAACACGACGAGATCCATGCCGCCGACCCCGGCGAGCATGTTCTTGACAAAGCGCTCGTGTCCCGGCACATCCACGATGCCAAGCTGGATGTCGTCGGTGAGATTCAGGAAGGCAAAGCCCAAGTCAATGGTGATACCGCGCTCTTTTTCTTCTTTGAGGCGATCTGTATCAATGTTGGTCAAGGCTTTGATGAGGCTAGTCTTGCCGTGGTCAATGTGTCCGGCGGTCCCTAAAACGATTTGTTTCATGGCGAAGGTACCAGTTGCTGCAGGGCCGTAGCGATTTCTGGGATTTCACGATCGAGCACCGTACGCAGATCCAGGAGGTAAGCATCCTGGGCAATACGGCCAATGATGGCCGGATGCCGATGGCGCAAGCGGCGTTCGAGTTCGGTGACGGAACAGAAGGTCGGCTGTAAGGCCAGGAGTTTGGTGGGCAATGGTGCCAGGGGCAGGGCCCCGCCACCGACCGCGGACGTGCCATCAAGCACACGCGGCTGGTAGACCGCCTGCACTGCGGCTGGCAGGCGTCGGCGCAGGCGCCGCACGCGGCTGGCAATGGTCGGCGCTGACATGGTCAACATGGCCAAGGTGGGAATCTCACGCCGCGCCAGCTCTGGATCGCTATACAGCCGCAGCGTCGCTTCCAGGGCCGCCACCGTAAATTTATCCACACGCACCGCCCGATTGAGCGGATGGCGCCGCACTTTGGCAATGTGCTCGGCTTTGCCGACAATGATACCGGCCTGCGGCCCGCCC
>SXND01000006.1 GCA_005777235.1 Pseudomonadota bacterium | reverse complement strand
GGACTGAGTGCGCTGGGGGTAAGAGAATGGTGCTGCTCGGCATGCGGAGTCTGGCATGATCGCGATGTCAACGCCGCACGGAACATTCTCCGTACCGGACGTGGTACGCCAACCAAGGGAATCCTCGCCCTTGAGGGCGGGGAGGACGTCAAGACTCCCTGCATAAACTCAGTACAGACATCAGCAAAAACCACGCGGTGATTGTCCTGGAGGACTTGCAGGTCAGAAACATGTCGCGGTCGGCCAAGGGCACAGTGGAGGAGCCAGGGCGCAACGTGGCGGCGAAGTCGGGACTCAACAAAAGTATCCTCGACCAGGGCTGGGGAATGTTTCGCCGGATGCTGGAGTACAAACAACGCTGGCGTGGGGGCGAGGTGATCGCCGTCAACCCGCGGTATACGTCGCAAACGTGCCCCGAATGTGGGCATGTCTCGAAAAATAACCGTCCGCAACAAGCCTTATTTTCCTGTATAGCCTGTGTCTACACATACCACGATGATGTGGTGGCAGCTCGGAATATCCTCGCCCTGGGGCACAGGGAGAGGCTAAACGCTTGCTCGGCCCGTTAGGGACGACAGGAATCCTCGGCCTTCAGGCCGGGGAGGATGTTCAACACCCACGCCGCCAGGCCAACCAGCGGGTCATGAGTCGCTTGACAAGTGGCGTGAGCCGCGTGCGGTTGTAGGCCTCCGCCGTTTTGCGCACCGCCTCTGCTTGCGTGGGATAGGGTTGGATAACCCGTGCCAGCGCTCCCAGCCCCAGACCTTGCGTCATGAGCATCGTATACAAACCGATCATATCCCCCGCATGCCGTGCCACAATGGTGGCACCGACAATCGTCGACGTCCCCTGCTTGACGTGCACTTTGGCAAAGCCATCGGTTTCCCCATCGAGCACCGCGCGGTCCACCGCGGCGAGTGGCTGCACAAACGTGGTGACGGCCACGCCCGTGGCGGCAGCTTGGGCTGGGGTTAACCCCACATGGGCGATTTGGGGATCGGTGTACGTACACCAGGGGATGGTCAAGGCCGAGGCTTTTTGACGTCCCATGAACAGGGCATTGGCCAGGACCAGGCGCGCGGTAGCATCCGCCGCATGGGTAAACTGATAACGTGAGCACACATCCCCAGCCGCAAAGATACGCGGATTCGTCGTACGCAGACGTGCGTCCACCTGAATCCCCAGGCGGCGGTCATAGGCCACCCCGGCCTTTTCCAGTCCCATGTCCCCGACGTTGGGCAGCCGGCCCGCGGCCACCAGCAGCGCATCCACCCCGACAGCGCCATGCTGGCCGGTCGCGTCTGTATAGCGCAGGATATGGAGCCCTTCGTGTGCAGTGACCGCCGTCATGGTCGTGCCGACCATGATGCGCACGCCATCGCGCTCCAGCGCCCGGTGGACGAGCGCCGCGGCTGCCGCATCTTCACGCGGCAAAATGCGCCCCCCAGATTGCAGCACGGTCACTTGTGAGCCGAGACGTTGCAAGGCTTGCGCCAATTCGCAGCCAATGGGACCACCGCCAATCACGCCAACGTGGGCCGGACGCTCGGTTAACGTAAAAATGGTCTCATTGGTATGATAGGCAGTCTCGGCTAAGCCAGGGATAGACGGCACACTGGCCCGGCTCCCGGTGGTGATGACGGCGCGGGCAAACCGCAGGGTCTGGCCCGCAACTTCCAGGGTGCGTGGGCCGGTGAAGCAGCCGTGACCGAGAAAGACGTCCACACCCAAGTGTGTGAAACGCTGCACGCTATCATGGACGCTGAGGTCGGCGCGCAGGCGGCGTAGGCGGGCCATCACGGCGCCAAAATCGACCTGGATCTCCTCGCCCGGGTGTATGCCGTACTCGCTGGCAGCCCGCATATCGGCCACAGCCAGCGCACAGCGTAGCAGAGCCTTACTCGGCACACAGCCATAGTTGAGGCAATCCCCACCCATAAGACGTCGTTCCACCAACGCCACCCGCGCTCCCAGCCCGGCCGCACCAGCTGCAGCGACAAGGCCCGCGGGGCCCGCGCCGACGACCACGAGATTGTAGGGATTGCGTGGTACGGGATTGCGCCAATCCGGCGGATGCGCGGCGGCCAGCAGGCGGGCATTATGCCCATCTTCCGGGAGAACCTGGAACGTACGCACTGTATCGTGGATGCTTTGGGGCATCGGGGCCTCCTAAGGCTTCTTAGGGCTCAGAAGGCGCGTTGGGCAAGAGCGTGCCCCGCTTCCCGCGCCGCCCTGTCCATGTTTTGTACACGACTGGCACCATGGCCAGCCCGGCCAGCCCCACAAGAGCCGTAACGATTTGGGGTGTCAGCACCCCTTGCAGACTGAACGTGCCGCCGGCATCAAACACGCTCCCCAGGCCTGCGCCTACGGTCGCATAGACGAAACTGCCGGGAATAATCCCGACAAACGTGCCCAGCACAAACGTCCATAGCGGTATGCCGAGCAGTGCGGGAACCAGATTGATGATGAAAAAGGGAAAAAGGGGCACGAGACGGAGGACAATCAAATAGCTCAGGGCGTGCTCCCGAAACCCAGCCTCCAGCCTGGGTAACCACGCTCCAGCTCTGGTACGCAAGGCCTGCCCCACGGTACTTTGCGCCAGGCGAAACAACACCGTGGCGCCTACCGTGGCACTGCAGACCACTACCACGGTGCCCCACACCGGACCAAACAGCAACCCACTGGTCACGGTCAGAATCGTTGCCCCTGGTAAAGACAACGCCACCGTCACAATGTAGATGGCCATGAAGACCAGCGTGGCCAGTACACCAGAGGCTTCGACCCAGGCATGGAGCACACCCCGGTGCTGGCGTAACGCTTCAAGACTGAGATAGCGTCCGAGCCCCAGCCCAAAAAAGAGCGCCACACCCGTCAGGAGGAGCACGACGGCTAGCCAGCGACGCCATGTCGCCAGCGCGGCAGATCTCGGCGCTACGTTGGTCTCTGGCCCCTTCATCCTTGCTCCCACAGTGCCTGCGGGCTCGGCACGCGACGCCCCCACCACTCTGGCCCTTCACGCACATAGGCCCACTCTGGATTCTGTGCCACATCGCGTAAGGCCGCCATGACGGCACGGAAGGTCGCCGCGTGCGCGTCGGCAAATTCAAAATAGCCGATGAAATCGTACTGCCCCTCGCGACCGTACCCGTCCGGCGCGTGGACCAGACGCCGGGTAATGCAGGGGATACCCGCCTCGGCGGCGCGGGCATGTCCCTGGGCCACCACGCGTTCCTGAGCGTCATAGCGTGGCAGAAAAAAGCTCTCGCGGTGCATCCAGTCCATCGCCCACCAGGTTGCCGTCTTCTGTTGTGGCAGGACCACGCCGAGAGGGCATTGCGCGCCCGGCTTGGGAGTCCAGGCGGGCGCATAGGCATACTGCGTCATGGCGTGGCTGGTATAACTACGCGGGCGCTGCACCCCACGCAGGGTGTCAACGCTGCCCCCCACCGGGATTAACAACGTCCGTAAGGCCTCCGCGTAAGCAACGAGTGGCTCCAGTGTGGCCGCTTCGAGATAGACCAACGCCGGTGCAGTCAAGAGCGCCGGGTGGGGCAGGGCACCGGCGCGACTCTCGGTCGGCTCGGCGCGGAGCCATTGGAAACGACCGCGACGCAACGCCTCGGCGTTGGGGAGGCCCGTCGCCGTATGCATGTTGTCCATCCCCACCCCAAGACGATCCAGCGCCGCGACGAACGCTGGATCAGGGGCCTCCGGTGGGAGAGCCACGCAGAGAAAATGCCCGTGGCCGGTGACCTGGGTTGTCAGATTGAGATCGGCTGGTTGCATGCCGTTTTCCGTATGGTCTCGCGACCTGAGGGAGCCGTGTGTCGCTGCGCTTCCCAGATGTACTCCTCCAAGGCGTCTCGGGCCTGTGGGGGCTGTGGAAGGGAGCCTGGCGCATGAGGCTCCCCTTGTCCTGCTACTCTACGACGGCAACCGCCTCAATCTCCACCATATAATCCGGGCTGGCCAGCCCCGAGACCACCAGCAGCGTGCTGGTCGGCGGATTGGTGGCAAACAATTCCTCGCGCACCTTACGCACGGCGCCGGCGTGACTGATGTTCGTCACATAGGTTGTCGTCTTCACGACATCCTGTAGTGTCCCACCTATAGACTTGACGGCGGCCTCTATATTGTGCCATATCTGTCGTGCCTGTGCTTCAGGGTCGCCTTTGCCCACCACACTGCCGTCGCGAGTGGCGCTCACCTGGCCAGCGATGTAGGCGGTATGGCCCACCTTGACCACATTGGTAAAGCCACGCGGCTGAGACATGGTGTCAGGATTCAGATAGACTTTGCTGGGCATATGGGCTCCTTGCGGTCATGCGCATGGTTGCAGACGTCGCGGTGGTTCTCGCGACTGGACGTTGCCTATTCTACAGGCAAACGCGGTATGGGAGAAGGAAGGAAAATCATGCAGCTTACGGAACGCCGTCAACGCTATCGTCAGGTTCTCCAGGGTAACGTCTGTGTGCATCCTGCGTCGATCTTCGACGCCATGTCGGCCCGCATGGCGGCATCACTCGGGTTTGAGGTCGGCATGTTCGCTGGCTCGATTGCCTCGGCCACCGTGTTAGGGGCGCCGGATGTCGTCGTGCTCACCCTCACGGAGTTTGCCGAGCAAATTCATCGCATCGCCCGTGGTAGCGACATCCCGCTCATGGTCGATGCCGATCACGGCTATGGCAATGCCCTGAACGTCATGCGCACCGTCGAAGAGTTAGAAACCGCTGGTGTAGCGGCCCTCACTATTGAAGACACCGTCTTGCCCGCCACGTTTGCTGGACAAGGGGAAGGGCTCATCTCCATCGAAGAAATGGTCGGGAAACTGCGCGGTGCCGTGGCCGCCCGGCAAGATCCGTCCCTGGTGGTGTTGGGGCGCACCAGCTCCCTACGCCACAGCGGCATTGCCGAAGCCGAAAAGCGCCTCAAGGCCTACGAGGCCACCGGCATTGATGGCATCTTTCTGGCTGGGGCCAGCACCCGCGCCGAGGTGGAGGCGATGCATCGTGCTACCAGTCTGCCCTTGCTGCTCGGCGGTGGGACGCCGGAACTGTCCGACCGCAACTTCCTGGCGGCCAATGGGGTACGTATTGCTCTGCAAGGGCATCATCCATTCTACGCCGCCGCCAAGGCGGTGTACGACACGCTCAAATATTTCCGCGAGGGCGGCTCGCCGGCAGGGCTGAAAGATCGTGTAGCCTCAGGGGAGCTGTTGGATATCGCGCTGAAACAGAGCGACTACAAGCTGGCCCAGAACACGTACTTGCGCTAAGCGGCCCCGAGCGCCCTGCGACAGCGGCGTGGCAGGGCGCCCAGGCATCAAGAGAAAGGAGAGGAGCCTATGGAGGAGTTCGAGGCTCTCCGTCACGCCATTGAAGCAGGAGACTATGACCAAGCGTTGGGCCTGCTCGATGAGTTGGATGCTATGAGTCGTGATGACAAAATCATCAAGATCATGAGCTACATGCGCGTTCTCCTGCTCCATCTCATCAAACAGGCCGCAGAACAGCGCTCCACGCGCTCCTGGGATGACTCGATTGCGGAAGCGCTCGACCGGATTGTGGCGCTGAACAAACGTCGCAAAGCCGGGGGCCATTATCTCGACAACATGACCCTGCATGAGGCGTTAGCGGAAACGTATCCGAGTGCATTGCGACGTGCCACACGCGAGGCTTTTGAGGGCGTGCGTAGCGTCGAACAACTGGCCGCTCTGGTGGACCGTGCAGGGATACTTGACACGGCCTTGCAGCAGATTCTGCGTGCCCAGGAGTCTGCGTAAAACGGCGCCCCAGCCGTGTATGTCGCGCCCACCCCACACGGCTGTCGCACCACCCTGGATATCCCAACCCAGCTACCCCGCCTGCTGGCGCAGCACCGTACAGATGTGATCCCCCACCGCACTCGTGGTAGCACTGCCACCAAGATCAGGCGTCGCCACGGCACCGCCCTCCACATGGGTCTCTAGAGCGCGTAACAGCCGCGCTGCCGCTTCCGTCTCCCCGAGAAAATCGAGCATCATCTGCCCAGCCCAGATGGTCGCCAGCGGATTGGCCATGCCACGACCTTTAATATCCGGTGCCGAGCCGTGTACGGATTCAAACATAGAGGGATAGGTGCGCTCCGGATTCAGGTTGGCACTCGGGGCAAAGCCCATACCACCCATGATCACGGCGCCCAAATCAGTCAAGATATCGGCAAACAGGTTCGAGGCCACCACCACGTCAAACGTTTCCGGCTGACGGATAAAATTCATCGCCGCGGCATCCACCAGGGTCGAGCGCGTCTCAATGTCCGGGTATTCGGCTGCGACTTCACGAAAAATCTCGTCCCAGAACACCATGCTGTATTTCTGCGCGTTGGATTTGGTCACCGAGGTGACGCGCTTTTTCTTGTTGCGTTTGCGCGCCAGCTCAAAGGCAAAGCGCATGACGCGTTCGCAGCCGGCGCGGGTAAAGATCGACGTCTGAATCGCCACTTCAAACGGCGTGCCGCGGTGCATCCAGCCCCCGGCGTCGGAATACTCCCCCTCGGTGTTTTCGCGGATGACGGCAAAATCTATATCGGCTGGCCCTTTTCCCACCAGCGGGCAGGGAGCGCCCGGCAGCAGTTTGACGGGACGAATGCAGGCGTACTGTTGAAAACTCTTGCGGATGGGCAAAATGAGGCCATTGAGCGTGATGTGATCCGGTACCCGTGCCGGGTCACCCACAGCGCCAAAATAGATGGCGTCGAACTGTTCCAGCGTCTTTAAGCCGCTGTCCGGCATCATCATGCCGTGCGCCAGATAGTAATCACTGTCCCAGCCAAACTCTTCGAATTCGAGGTGCAAGCCGGGGACAATCGCCTGCACCGCCCGCAGGGCTTTGAGGCCCTCCGGTATCACCTCCTGGCCAATGCCATCGCCGGGAATGACTGCAATCTGGTACGTTGCCATGCATGCTCCTTCGTGCGTATCTCCGTGTGCGTGGCGCACGGCGGTATCGCGGCGTTAGCGTCGTAGGGATAGGCTCTCAGTCAGTAAGGGCAGTACAGCCTAGAAGGAAGGCTCGGATCATAGTCAGACCCTCGGGGGAAGTCAAGTCGGAGGCCACCTACCTACCGTCTGCCGCGCCCTCGCGTCAGAGCACTGGACCGCAGATACCGTGGTTTTTCCTACTTGATATATCATGCAGAATCTTCTATAGCACACGCCAGCGCTGTGCTGGAGCAGACATCAGGGGCTGGCATGCCACCGTGCCTGACTCTGTTCCTGCCGGCCGCGTTGACGCAGACGAGACGGCAGCCACCCGTGTGCAACCGTGGCACCACGGCTCTGGCTGGCGCCAGCGCTACAAATGCCGCACCGCGACGCTACGGCGTCCGGTGCTTCCCCTCTCAAGGTGATGCATGGCTGAAATCTACGATATGGTGATCATTGGCGGCGGGGCCGCCGGCTTTACCGCCGGGATGTATGCGGCCCGCGACCGTTGTACGACCCTCGTGCTGGAACGTATGGCGGCTGGGGGACAGGTGCTCAACTGTGAGCACATCGAGAATTACCCCGGATTCCCTGATGGGGTGGCAGGGTATACCCTGGGGCCGCTGTTGCAACAGCAGGCGGTCAAGCTCGGGGTCAAGGTGCAACTGGCCGAGGTGGAATCTGTGCGCCTGGATGGCACGACGACGATCCTGCAGACGAGCACGGGGACGGTGCAGGCCCGGACGCTGATTGTGGCCTGTGGCTCCAGCTTTACGCCGCTGGACGTGCCAGGCGAAGAGGCTTTCATGGGGCGTGGGGTGTCACATTGTGCCCCCTGTGATGGCGCGATGTTTATGGGCCAGCCTGTGGCGGTGATTGGGGGCGGTGATGCGGCGCTTGATGAGGGGTTATATCTGACCCAATATGCCTCGCAGGTGACGGTGGTGCATCGCCGTGAGACCCTGCGTGCCTGTCAGTCGTTGCAAGAGCGCGCCCACGCCAATAGTAAAATGGTCTTCCGCTGGCAGACAGCGGTGCGCGCGATTGAGGGCGGCGACAGCGGCGTGGAGCGCCTCCAGCTTGAGGATCTCCAGACAGGTGCCGTGTCGTCCTTGGCGGTGACAGGTGTGTTTCCGTATCTGGGTTTGACCCCCAACACGTCATTCCTGCAGGGGTTGGTGCCCGTGAACGCCCGTGGGCAGATCCTCACGGACTTGCGTATGCGCACCACAGTACCCGGTGTGCTGGCGGCTGGCGATGTGCGGGCCGAGTCGGCGCGGCAACTGATTGCCGCCGCGGGTGATGGCGCCACCGCGGCGCTGGCGGCGGTGCACTATTTGCGCACGGGCCAGTGGGATAGCGCCGGCTAGAGCAACGTTCCAGCTTGCAAAGCGTCGCGTCTCGCGGCATGCTGCCTGCCTCGCTGGCACGCCCTGGAGACGGTGTCGTGCCTGCGAGACATCAGGGCTGGTTCTCTGCTCTGCATGTATGGTACGATATGATATCGGTGTGAACTTCTAGAGTATGGGATACGATCATGGCAGAGGCACAGCATGACTTTCCGTCTGTCGACGCAATTGATGCAGAATCCCTGGGCACGCCTGGGAAACGGACCTTTCGGATACGGATGATGCGAGGGACGAACTCTGCAGCCCTCTGGATGGAAAAACAACAGCTGGCCGCACTCGGCGAGGCGCTTCCACGCTTACTCGAACAACTCAACACCCCGGATCAGCACCCGCACGAAGAGGGCGACAGCATCGTGGCCTTTCCCTCCGACCCCACCATCGACTTCAAGGTCGGGCGCATGGCCCTCGGCTATGCCGTCCAGGAGGACCGCGTGGTGCTGGTGGCGCACGATGTCGAAGCAGGAGAGGATGAGACGATCCCCCCCATCCTCTCCTGCCGTTTTTCCCGTGAACAGGCGCGGGCCTTGAGTGAAGCCTGCGCTGAGGCCGTGGAAGGTGGACGTCCTCTCTGTCATCTCTGCCACCGTCCGATTGATCCAGAAGGCCATATGTGCCCACGCAGCAATGGCCATCAAAAGCTGACACCCCAGAGCGGCGGGGATGCGTAGACTGTGCCACCTCGACGTGATGCCATGCGACTAGACACGACCCCAGAGGCGCTGTGTTGGCGTCTGGCTCTCCACCACCACCTGTCATACCTGCTGCCCGCTCCCTCGGCGTAGCGCGGTAGTAGCGCGGAAGCGATCATGAGCCAAGCGGATGTGCGTGTACGGATTGCTCCCAGTCCCACCGGCGTGCCCCATGTCGGCACGGCGTATATCGGGCTGTTCAACTATGCTTTTGCCCGCGCCCATGGCGGGCAGTTCCTCATTCGCATCGAAGATACCGACCAGACGCGGTCGCATCGACGCTATGAAGAGGCCATTTTACGTTCCTTACACTGGATTGGCTTGCGCTGGGACGAAGGCCCAGACGTGGGTGGCCCCCACGGCCCGTATCGGCAATCCGAGCGTCTGCCACTGTATCAGCGCTACGCCGACGCACTCATCGCCTCCGGCGCGGCCTATCGCTGCTGGTGTACCCCGGAGCGTCTCGACGCCGTGCGGCAAGCCCAGCGGGCGCAGAAGCACACCATGCGTTATGACGGGCATTGCCGTGATCTGTCTGCGGCCGCCATGGCGGCGCACCAGGGCCAGCCACATGTGGTGCGGCTCAAGGTGCAGGAGGGCGGCACGACGGTTGTGCAGGATGCCTTCCGCGGTGCGGTGCCCTTTGACCACCAGCAGATCGACGACCAGGTGCTGCTCAAGTCCGATGGGTTTCCCACCTACCATCTCGCGAATGTGGTGGATGACCACCTGATGCGCATTTCCCACGTGATTCGGGCCGAAGAGTGGTTATCCTCCACCCCGAAGCACGTGTTGCTGTACCAGGCCTTTGGTTGGGACATGCCGACCTTCATGCACATGCCGCTGTTACGCAATGCCGACCGCAGTAAGATCAGTAAGCGTAAAAACCCCGTGTCGCTGGAATACTACGAACGGCAGGGCTACCTCCCCGAGGCGCTGCTCAATTTCCTGGCGCTCATGGGGTGGTCGATGGCGGATGAGCGCGAGATTTTTCGCCTCGACGAGATGATCGAGGAGTTTTCCTTTGATCGCGTCAATCTCGGCGGCCCAGTCTTTGATCTGCAAAAGCTCGCATGGCTCAATGGCATGTATATCCGCCAGTTGTCGCCCGCCGAGTTCACCGAGCGACTACGCCGGCAGATGGCGCACCCGAAAGCCCAGCGCCTTGAGGACGCGGCCTACTTACACGCCATCGCGCCACTGATCCAGGAACGCCTGCCCACCCTGGGGGATTTTCACGCCATGACGACGTTTTTCTATGACACGCCGCTGGCCTATGACCAGGCGCTGCTCATCCCCAAAGGGCGCAATGCGCGGGACACGGCGCGGGTGTTGAACGAGGTCAGCGAGGTCTTACAGCGCTATGACGGCGCCTGGGAGGACGGAGCGCTAGAAGCGGCGCTGCGCACCTATACGGAGGGCATGACGTGGGAGACACGTGATCTCTTCATGACCCTACGCGTGGCGATCACCGGCCGTACCGCCTCGCCGCCACTGTTTGCCATCATGCAGGTGCTCGGCCCCCCCGCCTGCCTGGCGCGGCTGGAAGATGCCGTCGCCCTGCTGCAAAAATGATACAACTATGAGCACAACGTTTCGTATTACTTTTCTGGGCACCTCAGCGGCTGTCCCAACGGTCAGACGCAATGTCTCTGCCACACTTGTGGCCTATCAGGATCTGAAATGGCTGATTGACTGCGGGGAAGGCACACAACGGCAGATGCTGCGGGCCAATCTTGGCTTTAAGAATCTGACGCGTATTGTCCTCAGTCATGAGCATCTGGACCACATCCTCGGCATGGGCGGATTGCTCGCCACGATGAATATGCTACAGCCGGTGGATGAGGTGGTCGTCTACGGCAATCCCACGGTGATCGAGCGCGTGCGGCAGATGACGAGCTATATTGGCCGTTCTGCCCAGTATCATTTACACTTACAGCCCATTGACGCGGGCCTGGTGTTTACGCATCGGCAGCTGGAATGCTATGCCTTCCCGACGCTGCACCGCGTCAAGCATTCCTATGGCTTTGTGTTTCAGGAAAAACCCCGGCGCCGGTTTTTGGCCGAGGTCGCGACCGCGCTCGGCGTACCCAACGGCCCGGAGCGTCGCCTGCTGCTGGCAGGGACCAGCCTCCAAACGCCCAGCGGGCGGCTGGTGCATCCCGATGAGGTGTTAGGAGCAGAGGAGCCTGGAAAAAAGCTGGTGTACATTAGCGATTCGGCCTATTTCCCGGAACTCAGCACCGTCGCGGCAGGGGCCGATTGTCTCATCAGCGAGGCCACCTTCCTACATGCGGATGCGACCCTTGCAGCAGAAGCTGGACACATGACCGCGGTACAGGCCGCCATGGTGGCGCGGGACGCTGGTGTCAAGATGCTGTATCTCAATCACATCTCGCAGCGCTATGCCCAGTGTGAGTCGCTGTTACTGGAGGAAGCGCGCCCCATTTTTGCCAATACGCATCTGGCGCATGATTTCGATGCCATTGAGGTCTAAGTGCCTCTCCCAGGCGGGGGGACCAGCCGGTCGCCCCACCGAGGCCGCTTGGCGTGCGGATGGCCTCCAGGAGAGGATTGCAGGGCACTCCTCAAGTGTGTCGTTGGCATGCTGCCTCATGGACGTCTCTACTTGCTGTGCTTCAATGAGCCATGCATCTCTCGCAATGTTCTGGGATAGAGCGCCAGGTCACCAGCCCGGTGCCCTCCTCATGCCCGACCATATCTGGCGGGAACAACAGCCGCCTCAAGGCCCGGATCGACACCCGCAGGAACCTAGCGGGGACGACAGACGCGCATCGTGCTTCGCGGACCTGTTGTTCGACTCCCCGAGCGCCGTCGAATCACCGCTCGTCACTGCCGCACACTGCGACGCAGCCAGACCAGACCGCGTCCAATCCATGGCCAATTGGCCATGGATTCTCTCAGCATTTTGATCGCGAAATGGTATGAAAAACCTGCACGCCTGGAGAGAACTGTTGGACCTTCTCTACGTTAGGCCCTATATTAGGACCATAAAATTGGGACGCAAGAAGGGTCATTTTAAGAGGTTATCATGGTGCAAGCGAAATTCAGTCTCGAAGCATCGCACATCCAGTTTCTCCAACAATGCAAGTGGTATGGATTCAAAGACAAAAGCGACGTGGTGCGTACCGCCCTCGACCGTTTGTACACAGCATTAGCCCAACAGCGCTTGTGTGAATCGGCGGCTCTGTATGCCGAGGTCTATGACAATGATAAGGAAACGCAGGGATGGACCGACGCGGCGCTGTCGGAATGGCCGACATGACCGAGTTAAGGCGAGGGATGATTCCACCAAGGGGTCAGAAACAGGGAAAGTTCGACCGTGCGTGATTGTTACCAATAACACGTATAATACGCGTGTCCCAGTTATCCAGGTGGTACCCTTAACGGCATGGAGTGCGCGCAAAGCCCTTATTATCACCAATGTAGAAGTCGCCCCATCCCCACGCAACGGATTACTCAAAAAATCAGTGGCAGATTGCCTGCAAACACGCCCTATCGATCACCGCGCTCGCCTCGTCAAAGTACACGGTGAGTTAGAAGATGAAGCCATGAGCAACATTGACGACGCCTTGAAGATTGTCTTCGATCTCGCGTAAGACTCCGTATGCAGTGGCAAGATATTCGCGAGTATAGGAAATGCACACGGCCTTTTCCACCGCCCGCGTCGCCTCTGCCCCCCAGCCGCCCGCGCGCCGCGGCTGGAGAGTTGCCGGGGAGGGTCCACGGGCGGACTGCCACCACAAGATACCTTGTGCCTTGGCGGCCTTTCCCTAGTTTTCGCGCTGCTGAAGATGATAATACTTGCACGGCATGAGAATGGAGGCAGAGGGTTCCTCACCGTGCTGGGCTACGCCGTCTCTCATCCTACACAAGCCCCGCCTCTGACGGAGAGCGCATTGGTAGGCGCTTACACATGCGGGCGTAGCTCTTGCGTCACACGCTCCGCCAGGAAAATCTTGAGAAGGGATTGGTAGGGCACATCGCGCTTGTTTGCCAGCAGTTTCAAGGCTTCCAGCAGCGCTTCCGGCAAACGGAGGGAAATCGTCTGCATGGACGGCTTGAGCCGTCCGAACGTAGCACGTTGCGTTTTACTCCAGTCTATATAGTCTGTCGAGTCGTGGGCGGACCAAAACTCCGCTTCCTGCCCTGCGTTGTCAAAGCGCGGTATCGGTAGCAGCAGCTTCTTCTTTGGCAGGCTCGTATACTCTTCGCTCTCGCCGACTCATGGGACGGACAGAGGTCACACGGAGAAGAGCAGCGCGGATGGCGAACACGATACAGAGGAGCCGGTCCGCGTCAGTATGCCCCAGCGCATCATACCGTGGGAGCGACTCATCGTGTTGCGCTCCCGTGACGACCACCAGCGGACGATTGAAGAACACCTGTTCCGTCTCACCCTGGAGATACGTGATGTGTGACCCAATTGTTCTCCGCGTTGCCTGCATCCCACTGGAACCCTCGGCATTGTGCAAGATTGTCTGTCATGGTTACTGAGTCTAATCTATATTGCCACAGTATACAATAGATACAATAGTCAAAAGACCAAAGCCGCGCACTTCTGACGCCGAACGCCGGCGGTGAGCGACGGGGTCTGTCAGTGTTCTGGGCTCTTGTCCCCGGTTTTTTCTATATGGGCATAACCTGTGGTTTGGGATACGGCTTCTGCTGGAGTACCCGTGTTGTGCCTGGGGATGGCCTGTGTCCTGAGTCCCGTGTTCCTCTGGCACGAGCGTGTCCGTAGGGACGAGGTGTGGCTGAGGACAACGTGCAGCATGGTGTGCGTCTGGCCTGCGTCCCGGGTGGTTGGCTGTGGGGTGCCGAACGCTCGCCTGCACGGGTGGGCCGCTGGAAGGCGTTGTGCGGCCGCTGCGCTAGGGACCAACACACAGACTTGGCACCGTGAGTCGCGTGAAATGATAGGGCGATGCAGACGTTGACCAAGACCGCGAGCGAGACGTTGATGCTGAGCTGCTGAAAGATCGGCACGTTTGGATCAAGGGGTGTGAGCTGCACCATATGGCATCTTCTGTGATCGGTGTTTGGGGGCAATAAAGAATAAATTATACTAGAACTAAAATATGCTAACGACCAAGGGAACCCGGCGGCGGCGAAGTGACTTTGATGTGTGAATCCGCCTGCTCCGCCGTTCGAGTTGACCGGCTTGTTCGCTGTTACTTTCAGGTTAGCAACAATGGAAACGCGACAGCACCCGCAGGGGTGGCCCAGTTATGCACCAGCTCCGCGACGATGGCGTTCGTTGTTGTGAGACCTACGCCTGCGCGTTCCATCCTGCGCCAGGCCATTTCTTCGGCAATAGGATTTGACGAACCACAGGCATCACAAACCACTTGCACGTTGTAGCCTTCGTTGAGCGCACTGACGGCTGGCCCCACCATGCACACGTCGGTGGTGACACCCGCCATGACGAAATTCCGGCGGCCGGTCTGGCGGCAGGCGTTGGCAAATCTCTCATCGTCCCAAGCATTGACGACCCCCTCACGTTTAATGCGCGAGGCGAATGCGTCCGGGAGAGCGACTTGAAGTTCTGGCATTAACGGGCCTTGTGCATTCAGGTTGGTTTCCTGACTCGAAGTCAGCACGACGGGCATGCCGGTGCCTTTAGCGAACTTCGCGAGGGCCATCACATTGCGTTGCAGCAGGGCCAAAGGAGTTGTGCTGGCCCATTGATTGGTTCCGACTTGGTGGTCAATAAGAATCACTGTGGTATCATCGATTTTGAATCGATACATATGAGTTTGTCCTTTTTCTGTATCTGTGTGATTGGGAAACGGCTGGCACACAACTGTAGCCGAACGTTTGAGTGAAGCGGCAGGCTCGTGAGAGCCTGTCCGCTTGCACGAATTGTTGGGCGCCCACACCGCGTGCATGTTGCCAACTCACCGAACCTGCCCCCGCCGCCCCGATCCTGCCGGAGAGGCCTCGGATCGGCCGAGCTACCTGCCCTGCGCCCCAAGCTTCGCCCGGATGTCTGCGACGATGTTCTCGTCGGAGTAGGGGTACTGCTGCCCAGGCTCGCTCGTGAGGACGCCCGGGTGGTGCCGCGCGAGCTCGTCACGGATGCGGCGGCGCGCGGCCTCCTCGACGGCACCGCCGAGGAGCACGGCGCCCAGTCGCGGCACCGTGGCGATGCGCTGGAGCGCCTCCGCCTCGGTCAAGGTGCCGTAGGCGCTGACGCCCCCCATGTCGCGGAGGAGGCGGATGACCTCGTCCATGCGGCCGGCGGTCCTGCCGAACACGACGAGGGACGGGGCCTGCGGGTCCGGGGAAACCGTGTCCATCATAAGCATGCCTTCGAGGTTCATATGCGTCTCCTTGGGACAAGCACTGGGCTCTTCCACACCGCCTAACGCCTGGCCTGAGCCGCTGCCGGAAGCGGGAGCGCAGCGGACGCTGGAGGCAGTCAGGTGCAAGCCCTGGTTCGTCCGGGGCTCTGGCAAGGATCCCGCCAAGGGGATGTGCTCTCCTCGTTGGGTGAGGAAAACTTGACGGCGGCCCTAGCCGAGTATAGGAAATGCACACGGCCTTGTCCACCGCCCGCGTCGCCTCTGCCCCCCAGCCGCCCGCGCCACCCCGCGCGCCGCGGCTGGAGAGTTGCCGGGGGAGACTGCCCAGGCTGGGGCCAAGCGGCGGATGCAAACGCGATGAGCGGACGGTGGCAGAATGGGGGGGGCGCTGGCAACCACGGGCAGGCCGTGCAGGAGCATCTCGTTGAGCAACCGCGCGACCTGGGGTAGGTCCAAGCCGATACGCTTTGTGTGAAGACACAGGGTGGCATCGTGTGGATGGCCGTGGCCCTGCTGGTCCAGACCCGCTTGTGGCGGGGCAGCGAGGTCAGCGCGCAGCGCACCAGATCCCTGATCCGGCGGCTGATCGAGCGCGGCAGGCGCTGGGCGGCCCATCGTCCTCGGTTGGTCGGTACGGACGGCGTGGTGTCGTACAGCCGGGCGATGTGAGAACCCTTGCGCGCTCCCGTGCCCACGGGGAAGGGCGGACGGCCCCGGCTGCGTCGGGGGCGCAATCTTGTGCTCGCCCCAGTCGTCAAGCGCTACGAACGCCAGCGGGTGGTCGATACGGACCGCCGTATGATCGATGGGACACCGGCACGCGGCGAGACGCTCCGACAGCGTTCGCAGGGCGACGGTGTCCTCCATCCGGCCGACATCGAGCGGCTCAACGCGACGTTCCGTGAGCGGCTGGCCGCGCTGACACGCCGAGGACGTGCGCTGGCACACCGCACCCTGCCGCACCCTGACACTACAGCATGGTATGCATCTGATCGGGACGGGCTATAATTTCTGCACACCGCACGGGAGCCTGGCCCAAGCCAAGGGCGGGGCCACACCGGCGATGGCCGCGGGTCTCACTGCTCATGGCGGGATCGTCCAGGCACTGCTGGCGTTGCATAAGCTCGACTTTATCCATTTGTCACAATTTGAGTCAAAATTGCTCGGCAAGGACATCCCATGTTCTCTGCAACTGCAAGGAGGGGCATGCTCTCCTTGCCGATCGCCTTTCCCAGGGCCATTGGGGTCTTCGCACCGGTCTTTGCTCGTCCTGTTTGGCCGCATGGGCAAGTCCTCAGGACCGGTGCCGTCCTGGCGCCAGGGAAGCGGACGGTGACGGCGATGCTCCGGAGGATGGGCCGCAGGGCGGCACCCGACTTTCAGACGGAGCATCGTGTCCTGCATCACGCCATCTGGTCGCCTCGCAAAGCCAGTCGGTGGCTCCTCAGGCTCCTCGTGGCCGTGTGCCTCCCGCAGGGGGGCGTCGTCTTGGGCCTCGAGGACACCATCGAACGCCGACGCGGCGCTCCGCTGCAAGCCCAAGGCCTCGCCCGCGATC
>SXND01000158.1 GCA_005777235.1 Pseudomonadota bacterium | reverse complement strand
TAAACTAGAGCGGCTGAAAATGAGGACCAAGCTTCATCATTTTGCCCTAAAGTCCAAACTCTACCTCAATGCCCTCCGCTCCGCTTTCGCCACTTTACGGGCCCTCACCCCCGTACAGGGCTCCGCGTAAGGTGAGTCACTCAGTTGCGGTCGTGGCGGGAGATGTCGTCGGCCTACGTTTCACCCAAACCGACGCAGCCGGAGCAACGAACCTACGACTTCGCATCGGCGTTGGGACCACATGTCAATAGGAGGTTCTTTGTAAGAGCCTGTCTGAGCAATGCCAAGCATGGACCGAAGGGGCGCTGCCTTTCTCCTGTACCTTCAATCAGCTGACGGTGACGGCACGCTCCTTGGGATGACTCTCCTGAAGAATGGGATGGATCATATTTTACTGACGTATTACCTCGCTGTGTGTGTCCGCATGGGCAAGGCTCTTGGCCAATGGAAGGGAGGGATGAGGGCAGCTTTGATCGAATCAAGTAGTATTGATGCACAGGTACTCACAATAGAAATAAAACTGTTGAATCACAACGTATCGTAGGAGAGAATCTCTATGTCAGAGCCATTTATCGGTGAGATCATCATGTTTGGCGGCACCTTCGCCCCGCGCGGCTGGGCCTTCTGTAATGGCCAATTGATGTCCATCGCGCAAAACAGTGCGTTGTTTTCGATTTTGGGCACGACCTATGGCGGCGACGGCCAGACCACCTTTGCACTGCCCGATCTGCGCGGGCGGGTGCCAGTGCATGCCGGAGACAGCCAGGGACCCGGACTCTCGCCCGTGGTACTGGGAGAGCAGGCTGGCTCGCCCACCGTTACACTGACCGCGAGCCAGATGCCCATGCACAATCACCCGGTGACGGCCAATCAAAACGCCACGACCACAGACCCCAGTGGCGCTTTTCCGGCCAACGATGCGCGCGGTACGCCCGTGTCCATCTACGCCGCGACATCGGATGGCACCCACATGAATCCGCAGATGATCGGCCTGGCCGGAAACAGCCAGCCAGTTTCAATCGAACAACCGTATCTAGGGGTGAATTTTATCATTGCGTTAGAGGGCATCTACCCGTCCCGGGCCTAGGCGGTCATCCCAGGGGTAGCCCCGACGACCTGGGGCTGCTCCTGGGCCGTGTGGACGCGCCGTCCAGCTCCCGCCGCCCCAGGACGTGCCGCCCAGCCCGGGGCCAGCCTCCTTAGCAGCGCCAGCGGCCATGCGCCTCTTCTCATGCTCTGCCATGTCGCGCGTGGCTTTGGGAGCGGTGCGATCCTCATCCCGGGACTGCTGGCCGAAGCCGCCCAAGTCGATACGCCAGGACGCCTCCCTGTTGAGCCACACCACCCAACGCTGCGCCTGTCTGAGCGCCTGGGGTTCCCATGGCTGCCCCATCGTGGGATGCGCTGCGGCTTCGAGTGGGCTTGCCGGTGGCCGACTAGGGGTTCAGCCTTGTGTCGTGCCTGCCATACCGCGCAGGGCTAGCCACACAGCCTATGGTCGGGACATGGCTTTGTCGTCAGCCTCGCTGGGTGTACCATGCTACAGTCACAGCCTCGCTGTCTTCCGGCCCCACACGGCCAGGCCAGAGCCAGATCCCACACGCCTCATAGCCTGATGCAGAAGGATGCCGTATGCGGTACAGTCGTATCCTCGTGTTGCGCCTCGGGCTGACCTCGGTCTTGGTCTGCAGGTGCTCCCCGCTTGGGCCCTGTCTCTCGTATTCTCACCCATGACACAGACGATCGAGGTCGGCGCCATTTTCGATGTTGATCTGGTGGTGACGGGCTTGGAAGAAGTAAGGTGCTGAACTCGTCAGCGCCTTCCTGGTGGGTGTGACGTATAACCCTCCTGCGCTCTTGACCACAGGAGCCACCTATAGTGGCCTCCTGGGTGAGTTGGCAGTAGACCCGTTCCCCAGCCCGCCCAGCCTTACGTCAGGCTTCGTCGAGTTGCTCAATAGTTCTCTGCTTGCCGATGAGGTGCTCGCCAGTCTCCAAGGCGATAGTGTGCTCCTGGCCACCATCCATTGCACGGCCCAGGCCGCTGACACCAGTCTGTTGACCTTTGGGGTAGGCAGCGAGCTGGTGGGCCGGAAGGCGACCAGCCTCGAGTTTGCCAGGAACGAGGGCGCGGTCCAGGTCAATGCGGCTACCGTGCCGGAGCCGGGTACCATCCTGCTGCTAGGCGTGGGCCTCGGGCTCTTGGGTCGTTGGCACCGGCGTTGGGGCCAGTCGTGCTGAGACCTCCACCCACGGGGAGAGGCGTGAGGAGCCGACGACACTTGCCTGACGCTTGACACCTACTCGCCTAGCATATTAAACGATTGGGGCTACAATCGTTGGGCCTTGTCCCTAGAAGCCCCGCCTTTCAGGGCGGAGAGTAGTCACAGGCGTGTTTTGGGTAGTGGGAAATGGCAAGCAAACCAAGCTGGAAGACGCTATGAACAAGAGGAGAATCCTGCGCTTCGGTTGCACCCCAACGCCGTGCCGGCGTCGTGCCGGCTCGAGCCACAGCCAGACTGGTCGTAGCCAAGAGCATCAGGGGAAGAGGAGCACAAGCGATGGCCCTGACCCTACGCCCCATCGATCCTGACGATCAGGACTTTTTGTTAACCGTGTATGCCGGCACCCGTGCGGCAGCACTGGCGTCTCTGCCCTGGGATGCTGCCCAAAAAGCCGCCTTGATTCACAGCCAGTTTCACGCCCAGCATGCCTATTATCAGGCACACTACCACGGCGCGGATTTTGGGCTCATCCTTCTAGACGACCGTCCGGTTGGACGGCTCTATGTGGCACGCTGGAATGACGAGATACGCCTCGTCGATATTGCCCTCTTACCCGCCTATCGCGGCAGGGGTATTGGCAGCGCACTTGTGCAGACGCTCCTCGCCGAAGCGGTCCAGGCAGGCAAGCCGGTGCGCCTCCATGTGGAGAAGCACAACCCGGCGCTCCGTTGGTACGAACGCCTAGGGTTTCGTCGGCGAGCGGATCGGGGGGGCTACTGGTTCCTCGAGTGGTCGCCGCCAGGGCCGCAGGGCACGAGCGCCTCGTAACGTATAGCCTGTGAGTCCGGCTCATCGGCAGGGGGGACAACCAGGCGTGACGGCGCTCAGTGCCAGCGTGACGCGCAAGGACGGCAGGCGCGTGGAAACGGAGGAACGTCCCCAGGTGTGAGGTGCAGGTCGTAGCCTGTGCTGCCTCCAGAATATTGTTACCGCGCTAGGATTCCCTCGTCGTCAGCCGCTGTAACTGCTGCACCGTCAGGCGCTGCTGGGCCTGGATCTTGCCCTGCGGAATCGCTTCCATGGCCGAATCCTCGTAGTGCTCCGGTAGAATCAGCGCCCGGTCGAAATCCGGCGGCACCGACTCAATATCGAAATCCGCATCGGTGAGGCCCTCGTATTTCAGCATGGAGTTCGTCCAGGCAAAGAGCCAGAACTGGAAGATACCAAACAAGCGCTGGTGCCGACGTGAGCGTGACAACAGCAACCCTAGCGCCCGCACCACGGCCCACAGCGCGTTGGGACGGGTGGCCAGTTGCCCCAAGCGCTGGACGAGCATGGTGAGCGCCTGCGGACTCTTGCATACCATGGTGATGTACTGACTGATGTTGCCGTAGCCTGACGTGGTGAGCGGGATATACTGCCCCTGATCCAGGGTGTCAAGGAAGCGCTTGAAGCGGCCATATTGATAGTCGCCCCGACAAAATTGCCGGACAAAGTCCTGGTAGCCGCGCACCAACTGTGCCCGCGGCATCAGGTAGCGGATATTGGTGCAGTATTTGTAGCCGCCCAGACTGTGTTTGCTGTTGCGCAGGCGTCCCGATAATTGCATGCGGCGATACAAGGGCGTCCCTGGCAAGGCCGTCAGCAGGGACGGATCGCCGGAAATGAGCCCGGCCTCCAGCATGCCCTCCAGCGTCAGGGTAAACGAGGCGGCGGTGTCGGAGTCGAAGCCGAAGATCAGCCCGGCGACAATCACGAAGCCATACGACTGAATTTCGCGCAGGGTCGTGATCATATCGCCGGTGGTGTTTTGCACTTTGGCGGTTTCCAGCAACGCATGATGGCTAAAACTCTCCACCCCGATAAACAACATATCAAAGTTCGCCTGCCGCAGTTTACGCAGCAGCCACGGATGCCGGCCCACATTGATCGTCAGCCAGGTATACAGCGCCACGTGCATCCCGGTGCGTTCCTGCCAGGCGATGATCTTCTCGGCCACCTCTTCGGCCCAGCGCAGGTCGCCAATAAAATTATCGCAGGCCAGCAGTACCTGCGTAATACCGAGCCGAGCCAGATGATCCAACTCGGCGACAATCAGGTCGGACGGGAGGTTATGCGGGCGATTGTTGTCTGGGAGAATGCGGATGTCGCAGAACTCGCACAGAAACGGGCAGCCTCTGGAGACTTCCAGCACGGCGCCATAATAGCGTTGGTACGTCTGATCCAGGAACGGGCGATAAAAACCCCGCGCCTGCGACACGTCAAAGCGCTGCGTGGTGGCGATCACCTGCGGTAGGGTGTGCCGCTGCGCAAAGTTGGTGAGAAAGTGGGGAAAGGCTGCCTCGCCATCGCCAATAAAGATGTGGTCGAACAGGTGCAATTTCTCCACCTCGCCGGCCTGGTGCAGTGACCAGGCGATGGGTCCGCCTATAATGCAGGTGGCCTGTGGGAAACGCTGCTGCAGGTGCGCTGCGGCTGCCACGATAGCCTCGTAATCCTGGTTGATGCCACTGAATACGAAGAGGTCGGCAGCGGCGACCTCGCCCAGGGTATCGAAACGCAGGTCGCACAGGCGCAGCTGATAGCGGGCCGGCTCGTGGATATAGGCCGCCAGCGTGTAAGCCCACACCGGCATGAACAGCGCGCCATACTGCTGCGTCTCGGCGAGGCGGGCATCCGGTGCATGCACAAACGTGATAGAGGTGAGATCATCGTGGCCCACGTGCTGTCTCCCAGGCGTGACACGGTCTGCTTGCCAAGTGACGAGGTCTTCCGGTAGAAGTATAGCCATCCTGCGTGACCTTGTCGGGCTCACGCCCGAGGCCCGACCGTCGGCACCATGAAAAATGTTCGAACATGCCGAGCTCCTGTGCTATGCTGGAGTCCATGGTGCGCCCAACTGTTGCTGCGACACAACCCTCATCTGCCGTACACAGTATGCAGCCCGTTCGCCCATCTCCCAGCAGCACGCCAGCCGTACCGTCGTCCATTGCCGTGGTGATCCCCGCCTATCGCGTGGCCACCCTGGTTGCCGCAGTTATTGCCCTCATGCCGCCTGACGTGACACACATTATTGTCGTTGATGACGCCTCACCCGACAATCTCCAAGAAGTCCTCCAGCACATCACCGACCCTCGTCTGCTCGTCCTGCGTCATCCAGTCAATCGTGGCGTGGGTGGCGCGATGAAAACCGGCTTGCTGAAGGCCATGGAGCTGGAGGCGGACATCGTCGTCAAGATCGATGGTGACGGGCAGATGGACCCCCAGCTCCTGCCACGCTTTGTCGCACCGCTCCTCACCGCTGGCGTGGATATGACCAAGGGCAATCGCTTTGCTCACCTCGCCTCCATCCGGCAGATGCCGCTTCTCCGGCGTCTGGGCAATCTGGCGCTGTCCTTTCTCACCAAGGTGGCCTCCGGCTATTGGCATGTGTTCGATCCCTGTAACGGCTACATGGCCCTGCGCGCCAGTCTCCTGCCCAAGCTGGCCTTTGACCATCTGGCGGAACGCTACTTTTTTGAGATTAGCGTGCTCTGCGAAGCCTACCTGGCGCGGGCAGTCCTGGAAGATATTCCCATGGTGGCGGTCTATGGCCAGGAGACCAGTTCGCTGCGCCCCCTGCGCATCATCACTGACTTTGCGCCACAGTTGCTGGGGCGGACGCTATACCGCCTGGGTATGAGTTATTTTCTGCGGGATTTTACCGTCGTCTCGCTCTTATTGGTCACGGGGCTGCCCACCCTGGGCTTCGGGGTGGGGTGGTCGCTGTATTATTGGCTCTACGCCCTGCGCTCCCACACCCTCACCAGCACCGGGACGGTGATGATTGGGGTGTTGGCCATTGTCATCGGCTTTCAACTCCTCCTGCAGGCCCTGGCCCTAGACGTGGCCAATGAGCCAGGGCGACCACGCCGTTGAGCGACGGCCCTGCACGGCTAGGGCCGCACCGCCAATTGGCTCGACACCCAGGCGAGATTGTGCCGCGCCAGGGCAAAGTCGGGCCTGAGATTGAGCGCCTGGATCAACGCCGGCATGGCCTCACGATACAAACTGAGTTTGGCGAGCGACCATCCGAGGTTATTCG
The DNA here is from genome assembly GCA_005777235.1 of Pseudomonadota bacterium. Lineage (GTDB taxonomy): Bacteria > Tectomicrobia > Entotheonellia > Entotheonellales > Entotheonellaceae > SXND01. Next base: position 12,480 of record SXND01000158.1, on the reverse strand, counting down.
CCGCGTCGGCAAAAGCGGGGTCAAAGCGCAGGGCCCGCTTATAGGCCAGGGCCGCGTCCAGATGCCGTCCGGAATTGGTCCATTCAACACCACGTGCGAAGTAGGTCTGCGCGTTGGGCGGTTCCACCGTGATGCCGATCTCGCCTTGTGCATACGCCAGGGCCAGCGCGTCGGTGGGCATCAGCGCCAGCGTCTCCTGGAGCAAGGCCGTCAACTCCGCCTCCGCGCCCTGGGCAAAGTACAGCTGCATGAGCAAGTACCGGGCGGCGGTAAATCCTGCGCTCAGCGTCAGGGCCCGTTGCAGCAGCGGCAGGGCTTCGCGGGCGCGGCCTTGCTCGACGAGCCATCGCGCGTAAAAATAATGCCCGCCGACGGCATCGGGCTGCAAGCGCAAGGCACGCTGCAAATGTTGCTCCGCCACGAGGGGCGCGCCTAACTTGTCGTGGACAATGCCCAGATTGATTTCCAGACTGGCGTAGTTGGGCGTATAGAACAGGGCGCGCTCGAAGAGGCGTTTGGCTTCGAGATAGTTGCCCTGGCCCAGGTAGCTCAGACCGTAATTCATCCACGCCCGTCCATTGCTCGGACTTTTCTCTGTCACATCACGCCACAGCGTGGCCTCAGAGTACCACACGGTATTGCGCTGATACGTCCCTACCGCATGGCCACCCACGACCAGGATCGCCACCACCCAGGCCCCGCTGTACAGCACGGCACGGAAACGGCGGCACCGTGCCCCCCAGCGCTGGATCTGCAAGACGCCGCCCCAGACCACCGCCAGGGTAAGCCCCATGTAGGGCAGAAACACACGGTGCTCATTACTCACTTCAGCGAGAGGAAACACACTGGAAGTGGGCAGCAGCATAAGGATGAACCACACCAGGCCAAACGCCACAGGGTATGCGGGGCGCGCATGCCACGCGCTCCAGAGGACATGCAGCAGTAGCGCCACGGCCAGTACACCCGCCACCACCCGCGTGTCGTACCACACCAGGAGGGTGAGATCGGTGTCGGCGGTCAGGCCCAGCGGGACAAAGAACACGCGCAGATAGTGCAGCCACACAAAGGCTTGCGTGAGGAGATACTGCAGGCGTCCGCCCCCGGCGTAGGTCGCCGTCACGGCATTCATCGATTCCACAAACAGGAACATCGCGCCACCCAGCAGTAACGCCGGCAGACTGCGCCAGAGGGCGGTCCACACCTGCCGCCAGCCGTGCCGCGTCAGGAGATCCGCCGGGGACACCGGGTGCTCAAACAGACAGAGATAGACGAAGAACAGCGGCGCGAACATGACCGCGGGCGATTTGGCCAGCGCGCCTACCAGCATCGGCAGCACATAGACATACCACCGGCGCCAACGTGGTAGGGCGAGGTACATCAGGAAGGCGCCTACCACCCCCATGGCGGCCAGTAATTCCGAGCGGGCGGAGAGGTAGTTGACGGTTTCCGTGTTGACCGTGTGCACCGCGAACCACAGGGTGGCGCAGAGCGCCACGTAGCGATGCCACCACTGCGCCTCCGCCACGTCCATGATCCGGCGAAACACGCTATACATCATCAGGCTTAACAGGAGCAGCATAGCAAACTGTGACACATGGAATTGCCAGGGCTCCAGGCCCCCCCCGAGCCAATAATCGAGCGCCAGGCTGAGGGTGACCAGGGGGCGATAGACCGCGTTGGTTGGTAGACTGCTAAACGTCTGCGCCTCGGTAAAGAAGAGGCGGATATTCGTGAGGCTGCGGATATAGAGATTGGTGGCGATGACGTGGCTATCGTCGAAATGCAAGGCGTTGTGAAACGAGTTGGCATAGGCACTGCACAGGATCACCAGGGCACAGAGACAGGCCCCGGCAAAGTACCAGGGGGGGCGCAGACTCTTCTCAGTAGGGACCATAGGCGTATGGGAGCTCATCAGTGATTGACTCTCGGCACACCATGTGCCACTTGCGTTACGGCAATCCTTGCTGGGCATCACTGTCGTGCCGCCAGGGCACTGTGAGCGCAGACACACGTGACATGGAAGGGCGCAATGCCCAGCACAAAGTGTAGCATGATCATGTGGTGCCGTATAGACACGCTGGCGCGGGGCATGACGGCCCAGGGTCGTTCAATTGTCCACGTGGGGCAAGCAACGAACGTAGTCTTCCTGGGAGCGCAGGCCAGGCCAAAACCGAAAACCGCATGGCCCTGATGACGGCCTCACGTCCTTGACAACAGCGTGGTGGTGGCCTGCACATGGCGACCAGCGCCGTCCTGACGCTGGCCATGGTCGGGGCATGTTGTGGTCTGGACACCGTGTGTGGCCTCGGTGTATAATCAGTATATCCCTGTGGTCAGGAAGCATAGTAGCCTGTCGTAGGTGTACTCCAACAGCATAAGGATTAAGGAACATTATGCACAAACGGCTACGCTCGCTTAGCCTCGGACTTGTACTCGGTCTCTTGCTCCAGGCCATGCCGGCCTGGGCCATCAGTCTCTCGTTCCAACCTAGTTCCCAGACTGTGGGCGTTGGAGCGGCTTTCGATGTTAACCTGGTGGTGACTGGACTCGAAGACGGAATCAATGAAATTGTCGGCGCCTTTGCACTCGATGTGACCTATAACGCCACCGTGCTACAGGCCACTGGTGCGACCTATAGCACCCTTCTCGGCGCGCTGGGGACCGATGCGTTCCCGGATGCCCCCGTCCTCGCGCCAGGCCTGGTGAGTCTGCTCAATGTGTCGCTGCTCTCCGATCTGGATCTTGCCAGCCTCCAACCCGACAGCTTCACCCTGGCCACCATCCATTTCTCTGCCCTGACCCCTGGCACTAGCCTGCTGACCTTTGCCGGCACCACCGAACTGGTGGGGCGTAACGCTGCGACCCTCGAGGTGAATCCCCTGCAAGGGGCGGTGCAGGTGAACGCCGCCGCCGTGCCGGAGCCGGGAACTATCCTGTTGTTGGGCGCGGGCCTGGGGTTGCTCTTCAGTCTCCGTCGGCGCTTGGGACGGTAACGCGGTCCTCTCCCCCCGCCAGCGGGAGCAGTGGAAGACCAGATGGCCTCCCAGACGCATCGCGTAACTGAGAGCCTATCCCCTACGACGCGCACGGGTCTTTGGATGGCCTACTGGGATAGGCTCTTAGATCGGACACGCTTGTTGAGACACGCCCTCGCACCTGCCAGGGGCAGTCTACACTCATTCCCAAGAGGGGTACATTGTGAGGCCGAAACAGCGTTGCACCCGTTTCCTCCCCGCGTTCCTGCTCACGGCGCTGCTTGTCCTCAGTAGCCAGACGGCCTTTGCCGTGGACTGCGACGTCAACCATGACACGATCATTGACCTGACGGATATCCAACTCGTGCGCGCCGCCCGTGGCCAGCCAGCCAGCGGCCCGACAGATCCCCGCGATCCCGATCACAATGGCAGCATTACCCTCACCGATGAACGCGCCTGTGTCTTGCGCTGCTCCCTGCCATCGTGTCGTGTCAATGTGCCGCCGGTGGCCAATGCCGATACCGCCACCACGGCGGCGAACGTCGCCGTGGTGATCAACGTGGTGGCCAATGACACCGACGCCACTGGCACTATTGTTGCCAGCAGTGTCGCGGTCGGCACCCTGCCAGGCCACGGCAGCGCGCTGGCCAACGGCAATGGCACGGTGACCTATACACCCACCGCCGGCTATGTCGGCAGCGATAGTTTTACCTACACAGTGCGAGACACCTTTGGCGCTACCTCTAATAGTGCCACCGTCACAATCACCGTCACGACGCCTGCCACACGGCAGCTCGCGCTATCTGCCACCCGGTTCAACGCTGTGGTTGGCGCATCGCCCCTCTACCAGGGGACGCAGGTGCTCACCCCGCTGTCCCAGCAACAGGTAACCTCGAGTCGTTATCGTGCCACGGTCTCGATATTCTAAGCGCTATGCTCTATCTAGGAGATTACCATGTTCATGAAAAGAGGTCTGCTTTCCCTACAGGCAGCCTGGCCTCGGCAGAAATTGCTGAGTGTCTGTTTGGTGTTCCTGAGCCTCATATTGACCGCCTACCGCGTGCATGCTGCTGTGCCACGGACCCTCTCGCTGCAAGGGGTGATCACGGACGAGAACACCGACCTACCGCTTAACAGTACAGAGTCAGTGCTCTTTAAGCTGTACGATGTCTCGACGGGTGCAGTGGTGCTATGGCAAGAAACCCATACCATCATCTTTGTCGATGGGCTCTACCAAGTTACCTTAGGAGCCAATCTTGGGAACCCCCTGCCGGAGGACCTCTTTCACAGTGGCAAGATTGAGCTGGGCTTGACCATTGGCGCTGACGTCGAACTCCAACCGCGCTTGCGTATCCAAAGTGTGCCGTTCGCCTTTGAGGCGATTACAAGTGAGAACGCCACCGGCGACACATCACGCCGCGGTCGGTAACGATCCATACGGTGGCCGATGCGCTGGTGCCGGTGATCAACAATGCTGGTCAGTGGGTGGGCGACCCTACGGGTTTGCAGGGCGCTACAGGGGCCACCGGTAGTACGGGCGCCACCGGCACGACAGGCGCCACCGGCACGACAGGCGCTACCGGCACGCAGGGCGCTACCGGCACGCAGGGCGCCACCGGCACGCAGGGCACGCAGGGCGCCACCGGGGCGACGGGCTCTATTGGGCCGCAAGGCGCCACGGGACCACAAGGCACCGCTGGGGCGCAAGGGGCGACGGGCATCGCTGGAGCGACGGGCTCTCTCGGGCCGCAAGGCGCCACGGGACCGCAAGGCACCGCTGGGGCGCAAGGGGCGACGGGCATCGCTGGGGCGACGGGCTCTCTCGGGCCGCAAGGCGTCACGGGACCGCAAGGCACCGCTGGGGCGCAAGGGGCGACGGGCACCGCTGGGGCTACAGGCTCTCTCGGGCCGCAAGGCGCCACGGGACCGCAAGGTTTGCAAGGCGCAGCAGGGCCGCAGGGTGCCACCGGAGCGCAAGGCGCCACCGGAGCGAGCACGGCAGCCAGCGTCTTCCCAGCCACTAACGCAATTGCAAACGACGTTGACTTTTTTGCCCACCCCGCAGGCAGTGCCACAGCCGTGGACAGTTCGCTTATATTTAATACGCAAATCGTCATGCCGAGGAGCTGCACATTTGGCGCGTTGCATGTCGTGCTCCGGACAACCAATATCACCCCTCCTGGTAATGGCCCCGATCGGCAGTTCACCTTCACGCTCAACGTGAACGGCGCGGACACGGCAATAACCTGCTCCGCAACGAGCCTGTTGAACAACAATGTGACGTGTTCCGATACAGCCCATTCGGTGAATGTGACAGCTGGTCAGTTGGTGACTCTGCACGTTATCGCAGCTGGCGCCACCCCGGCTCCTACGGGCCGCATCATCAGCAGTCTCCATTGCCAGTAGAGCTACTATGGCACGATACGAGCAAACCTTGAAATCAGAGTCGACGTACTCCCCCGACTGAAGTCGGGGGACTCTTAGGAAACTGAGAGTCGGTGTCGAGCAGACTCCGTGCCGCAAGGCACGCCGTTCTTTTGGTCATGACACCCTGGAATGCGTGGCTAGTTCCAGGCCCTGTCGTCTGTCGTTAAATGTCCGTGGCGCGTACCACGCTGTGCGGCAGACAGGACAAGCCATGAGAACATTGTCGAGGCCAACGTGACCGGCGCAAGCCGAGCGGAAAGGTAACTTCATGAGCCATGTCTTTGTCCTGGACCGTGCCCGTACCCCTCTGGACCCCTGCCACCCGGCGCGGGCACGGGAGTTGTTGCAGCATGGCCGTGCCGCGGTGTTCCGGCGTTTCCCCTTCACCATCATCCTGCGCGACCGCAAGCGAGCCGAGTCGGTGGTACACGACCACCGCTTAAAGATTGACCCAGGCAGTAAGACCAGCGGGTTGGCCCTCGTGCAAGACCAGCGCGTCGTCTGGGCTGCTGAGCTGACCCACCGAGGGCAGCGGATCAGAGACGCCCTGGAGAGTCGCCGGGGCCTTCGGCGTAGTCGCCGGCAACGCCAGACGCGCTACCGGCAACCACGTTTTCTCAACCGCACACGTCCATCCGGGTGGCTCCCGCCGTCGCTGGGGAGCCGGATAGCCCATACGATGACCTGGGTAGAGCGTCTGGCGCGGTCGTGTCCCATCACCGCCCTGAGCCAGGAGCTGGTGCGCTTCGATACCCAGATGATGCAAGACCCTGAGATGGCTGGGGTGGCGTATCAGCAGGGCGAGCTGGCTGGGTATGAGGTCCGCGAGTATCTGCTGGAGAAGTGGAAGCGCACCTGTGCCTACTGCCACAAGACGGGCGTGCCCTTGCAAGTCGAACATCTCATCCCCAAAGCGCGAGGTGGCTCGGACCGCGTGTCGAATTTGACGCTCGCCTGTGGCCCATGCAATCAACAGAAAGGCACACAGACGGCAGCAGAGTTCGGGTTCCCAGCGATCCAGGCTCAGGCCAAACAGCCGCTGAAAGACGCCGCGGCCGGCAACGCGACACGTTGGGGGCTCTATCGTGCATTAGCAACGACGGGGCTCCCCGTCGAAACAGGCACCGGGGGACGCACCAAGTACAACCGCACCCGCCTGAACATCCCAAAGTCCCACTGGGGTGACGCGGCGTGCGTCGGTGCCAGCACGCCAGAGGCGTTGCGTGTCGCGGGGATCCAGCCGCTGGGCATCCGTGCTATGGGGCATGGGACGCGGCAGATGTGTCGCACCGAGGCCCATGGCTTTCCCAAGGCGCACCGCACACGCCAGAAGAAATATGGCGGCATGCAGACCGGCGATCTCGTCCAGGCGGTGGTCCCCAAAGGCAAGTATGCCGGCACCTGGGTCAGCCGTGTGGTCGTCAGGGCCAGCGGGTGGTTTGACCTGGTCATCCACGGCAAGAAGGCCAGCGTGCACCACAAACATTGCACGCGGCTGTGGGCTGCCGATGGCTATACGTACACCCTGCCTGCTGGTGCAGGCACCGCTGTGTCCTCCCCCCACTCAAGCGAGGGGTCTCCACAGCGGAATCTTTAGGAGATTATGGGCCGATCCCGCGGGGCAACGGACTGTGAGTAAGCACAGACGAGTACAGTGACAGGCCAGCCCTGCCGCTCCAACACATCAAAGGAGAGCCTCCCTATGTCAGAGCCATTTATCGGCGAGATCATCATGTTTGGCGGTACCTTCGCCCCACGCGGCTGGGCCCTCTGCAATGGCCAGCTGCTGCCGATTGCGCAAAACACCGCCTTGTTTGCTATTCTGGGCACGACCTACGGTGGCGATGGGCAGACCACGTTTGCGCTGCCTGATCTGCGCGGGCGGGTGCCGGTCCATCCCGGCCAGGGGCCAGGGCTCCCCCCCGTGGACCTCGGCCAGCAGGCCGGCTCGCCCACCGTCACACTGACGGCAAGCGAGATGCCCATGCACACGCACGCAGTAGCGGCCAATCAAAACGCCACGACCACCAACCCCAGCGGCGCCTTCCCGGCTAACGATGCGCGCGGCACGCCCGTGTCCATCTACGCCGATCAAGCAGATGGCACCCAGATGAATGCGCAGATGCTTGGCCTGGCCGGGGGCAGTCAGCCATTCTCGATCGCACAACCGTACCTCGCGGTAAACTTCATCATCGCCTTAGAGGGGATCTTCCCGTCCCGGAGCTAGGCGGGTCACGATAGGGGGCGCACCATCAGCGCGGCGCGGCCCCTAGGCCGTGCCGTTTGGGGGCCGCACACGTCGGGCCGTATGTCCACGCACGTCACACCCGGGGCAAGCCGTTACTGGGCTGGTTTACCGACCTCTTCCAGAAACTCTACCAGAGGTTGGGAGGAGACGGGGTACTGACCCGAGAACGGATGGTCCAGGGCCACGATGAAAAAGAAGATAAGCCCTATCGCTGCCGACATGCCAGCGATCATGGTGAGGACCACCCGCGACCGCGGCAACATCCCGGTATAGCCAATCAGGAGACCTGTGGCGATGAGGGTGATCGTCTAAAACATCGCGGGCATCGCTGACTGGGCGTCGTGCAGCCGTTCGTGTCGGTTGTCCATGAATTCGTTCAGGTGGCGGAAGATCTCGGCAAAGATGACCTGTTCGCGAGGAGCCTTAGGATCAAGACTACCGGCTTCCTGAAAGATCTGAGCGGCGAGGGCGCGCGCCTTGTCACTCTCCTTGCCGTGCGCCATGCGGGCCCATTCCTCGGTGACGACGACCCGTACAGAGGTCACGAGGGTTGTGGCCGCAGCCCTCGCCTGTGGCCCGTCATAGCGTAGCAAGTCGCGGTAGACGTCCTCCACGGAGTTCGTTTCCTTTGACACGGCTTGGGCCGAGCTCTGAAAGTCCCTCCACACCAGCACTGATGAGAAGGCCAGTAACAAGGAATGAAACGCGCAGACAATGCCGATGAAGGAGATCGCGAGGTTTTTCGTTTCGTCACTACGCTTGGCCGGAAAGACTCGATGCAGAAGGACGTATCCTCCCATACTCAGCGCCATCGTGTATCCTACAACAAAAATTCCTAATAGAACAAGAGGAATGTTGTACATCCACATCATCGCCTCGCTCCTTCCTGCAATCTTTGACATCTGATGACGCCTGGTGGATTCTAGTGACCAAGCGTTGTGCCATTTTGTACACGTGCCAGGTGCAGAGTGCCTGCTCATCTCTTGGCGCTTCGCCCACTCAGCAGGTTTTCGCACCTTACTATCTCTGGCGATGTCTGTCTAGTCTTGAAGTCTTAAATAACCTGAAAATACTGCGAAAAATAAGCACGTTGGACCGCATCGCGAGCATGCGTGGGACTCCTCTCGAGTGTGACGTAGACAAGCCGAGCATTTCTTGCGAAAATGTCGCGGTCTCTTCCCTACACACCATGAGGAGGATGCCGATGTTGGGTCTCGGTCTTGCGTCATCCCACGCACCCGCCATGTTTGAACCTAAAGAACGTTGGCCATTCGTCTATAGTCGCATTCCCGAGTATATGAAGAACGCGCAGCCGCATACGGCGCAGCTGGAGACCCCAGAGGTTATCCAGGGCTATCTTGACCGTATCCAGGCCGCGTTTGCCGTCTTACGGCAGCAAATCGAGGCCTATAAGCCAGATGCCGTCGTGGTCGTGGGGGATGACCAGGGGGACATGTTTGACGCCAGTAACAACCCGACCTTTGCCCTGTATACGGGGACAGAGCTGTGGGGGCTGGATGGCACGAGCTATCGTCCCCTAGCGGAGCGCCAGAGACTCACCTTCCCGTGCCATGCCGAGATCGCCCAGCATCTGCATAAGGGTCTCATCAAAAAAGGTTTCGATGTCGCCTCCTGCGCCGTCTTCAAACCCGTCGGGCGTGCGGAGCACGGCGTCTCGCACATGGTGGCGCATCCCGTGCCGACGCTCATCCCCAAGCTCGATATTCCCATCGTCCCGCTGTTCATGAACGAATACTTCCCACCCTTGCCGAGTGCAGAGCGCTGTTATAACCTGGGCCGCGCCATCGCCGACGTCCTCGCCGAGCGCCCAGAGCGCCTGGCGATTTATGCCTCTGGCGGGCTCTCGCACGATCCCACGGGACCGCGCGCCGGATGGGTCGATGAACCGCTGGACCGCTGGGTGCTCGAACGCCTGGAGCGTAATGACGGGGAAGCCCTCAAACACCTGTTTACCTTTGATTCTGATACGCTGCGTGGCGGTACTGGCGAGATCCGCGCCTGGATCACCGTCGCCGGGGCAATGCGCCGTCCCGCACGTGTGGTGGAGTACATCAAGTCACACTACGCCAAAGTTGGGCTGGGGTTCGCCTACTGGCCGAGCCTGGGCACTGCCGAGTCCGTGCTGGCCGAGGCCGAGGCGATTATGCAGGCGCGTTATTAAGACACTTGACGAAAGGATGGAGCGATGTTGTGGCCTGAACGCATGAAATTTGGCATTTTCCTTGGTCCGTTTCACCGCGTGGGCGAAAATCCCACGCTGGCCATGGACCGCGATCTGGAGCTGGTGCAATGGCTCGATCATCTGGGCTACGATGAAGCCTGGATCGGCGAACACCATAGTGCCGGATGGGAAATCATCTCGTCTCCTGAGTTGTTCATTGCTGTAGCGGCGGATCGCACCCGCCATATCAAGCTGGGCACCGGCGTCATCAGCCTGCCGTATCATCACCCCTTTATGGTGGCCAATCGTATGGTGCAGCTCGATCACATGACGCGTGGTCGGGTGATGCTTGGCGTTGGACCAGGGGCGCTGCCGGGCGATGCCTACATGATGGGCATCAATCCCGCCATGCAGCGGCAGCGCATGGATGAGGCGTTGGGGATCGTCCTGCAGCTGTTTACTGCCACCGAGCCCCTGACCTATAAGAGTGATTGGTTTGAGTTGCAGGAAGCCATGTTACAATTGCGTCCGTATCAGCGACCCTACATGCCGCTGGCCGTGGCCTCCGTGCAGTCACCCGCCGGCGTGGCCCTGGCGGGGAAATTCGGCGCGGCGGTGTTGACCATTACCACACCACGTGACCCAGGCTCCGGGGGCGCCGACTTGGCGGGGTTGTGGAAGATTGCCGAAGACTCGGCGGCCATGCATGGCCAGGAAGTGCGCCGCGCCGACTGGCGCCTAGTGATTCCCGTGCACCTTGCGGAGACGCGTCAGGAAGCTATCGCAGACGCCCGGGTCGGGGCCGGGCGCTACCAGCACGAGTATTTTGAAAATACCATGGGACGCGCTGCCGTGGTCGACGGTCCCCCTGAAAAAATCATTGATGCCATGATCGACCGTGGCGCCTGGATCATCGGCACCCCAGATGACTGCGTGGCTGGGATCAAGCGCCTGGCTGAACAAAGCGGCGGCTTTGGCGGCTTTTTGGTGCAAACGGTGGACTGGGCGCCACGCGAGAAGATGCTGCACAGCTATGAACTGCTCGCACGCTACGTCATGCCACAGTTCCAAGGTTCGACGCTGAGCACTGCCGCCTCGAATGCCTGGGCCCGTGAACGCCGCGATTTCCTGAGCGCCGGGCGTGTGCAAGCCATCGACCGCGCCAGGGCTGACTACGCACGGCAGCATGGTGCGTAGCGACGCAGACCAGATTTTCCTGGGAGCGCGGGTGTGATGCCAGCGCTCTCAGGCCCGTATCGTACCAACCCACCAACGCCATGACTCTGGAGAAGGGGCTACCCTGTGGCAACGCTCACGCTAGACCGCCAGCATACCGCTTTACTCATTGCCGATTTTTACAGCGCTTTTATGGGGACGTTACCGCACGCCGTGGAGCGGCAAGTGGTTGAGCGCACGCAGCGTTTGCAACACGCCGCCCGTGCTGCGGGGCTGTTTGTGTGCTACTGCGCCACCGTGTTTCGGCCCAGCTATGTCGAGATCAGCGAGCGCAATAAAACCTTTAGTGCCCGTAAACACTCCGGCCAAGCTGCGGTCGGCGACCCCCTGGCGCTCATTCATCCTGCGGTACAACCTGCCGCGGGCGAAGTGGTGGTGGGCAAGCATCGGGTCAATGCCCTGCACGGCACCGCACTGGACCTCATCTTGCGGGCCAATGCGTGTGACACGCTGATCCTGCTAGGCTACGCCACCAGCGGCGTCGTCCTCTCCACGGTGCGGGCCGCGGCTGACCTCGACTACCGCCTGGTGGTTGTGGAAGACTGTTGTGCCGATCAAGAGCCCGCCATCCACGACTTCCTCATGCAGCGCCTGTTTCCACGCCAAGCCGATGTGGTCACCGCAGAGGATGTGATGCAGGCTCTGGCCTAATGTCCACACGCAGCGCGGGCTGGTGGTGTGCACCCCAGCCCGCTGGAGCGGCGATCTGTCGGGCCGCTATCGACTGGCCGTCTGGTTGCCTACGTGCTGGGCAACAGTCCCCTGGCGCGGAAGTAACGCTCGGCCCCAGGATGCAGCGGCCCTCCAGGCAAACATGGCGCTTGCACGGGGTCAAAGAGTGCCGCGGCTGGGTGAATGGCGTGCACACGCTCCGGGTGATCGCAGACCGCCTGGGTAATGGCATACACCACCTCGGTGGGCACGCTGGCGTGAAAACCCAGGGACGTGCCCATCGTCACCGTAGCCACGGGAACAGCGCTGAGGCCATAGGCGTTGGCAGGCAGGGCGGCAGCATTCCATCCCAGCCCTGCTAGTGTGGCGATGAGGTCCGGTGGGAAGGGCAGCGCTTTGAGAGGTGTGTACGCGTGGGCGGCGGCAATCGACGGCGAGGGGATACCCATAAACTGCCAGAGGGCGTCAACCTCCCCGGCTTGATACAACGCCAACTGCTCCTCGTAGTTGCTGGATGGCACCAAGCGACTCCCCCAGCGCTCGACCTCCAGGGCCGTGACACCGAAATGTTCGAGGGTCAGCTCGAACACCATCCGGTCGGGCGCATTTATGTGTTGGGGGAGGGCTGGAGCTGTCCCTGAAACAAGGCCGCAAAGCGGCCGTTGACCCAGGCGAGCCTCAGGGGCAAGAGATGGGTGCAACCGTCCTCACTCCAACGCATCCCAACCCCTTTGAAGCGC
>SXND01000157.1 GCA_005777235.1 Pseudomonadota bacterium | reverse complement strand
CACGCTGGCGGTGCCTCCGTCCTGGCCGTGCCGGCATGGCGAGCCTGCGCGCTGGCGCGACGCTCGGCAGGGCCGGCGGCGAGGGCGGCACGCCGGGAGCAGCGGGCGGGGGAAAAGGCCGTTTGAATTTCCTATACGTCGGCAGCTCCGGCCCGACCGTGACCAGGCTGCCGCCATCGCACAGATTGGTCACCAGTTTCAAGGCCACCCAGCAGCCGCTAAAGCGCGACAGCGCAAAGGCATGCAGGCTGAAGTCGATAAACTCCTGAATGGTGGCGGGATACAACACCGGAATCCCGGCCCCGACGTAGGCAAAGTCACTCTGATGCGGCAGGGTGGAGCTTTTACAGTTGTGGTCGTCGCCGCCCAGCAGAATGGCCGCGCTGTGCGGCCCGGTGCCGCCAAAGTTGGCGTGCTTAAAAATATCGCCGCTGCGGTCCACGCCGGGGCCTTTGCCGTACCAGCTGCTGTTGACGCCGGCGACGCGGGCTTTGGGGAAGCGCTGCACCATCTGGCTGCCGAGAATGGCCGTCGCCGCCAGCTCTTCGTTGACCGCCGGCTGGTGCACGATGTTGTGCGCCCGCAAGAACGCCCCCGCCCGCGCCAGCGTTAAGTCATAGCCCGCCAGTGGCGAGCCCTCGTAGCCCGTGATGAAGGCCCCCGTGCGTAGCCCCTGTTGCGCGTCCCGCCGCTGCTGCTCGATGGGCAGACGCACCAGGGCCTGAATGCCCGTGAGATACACATGGCCAGCGGTTACGGTGTATTTATCGTCGAGCGTGACTGCCATTGGGGGATTCCTTCCAGAGACCTCTACCAGCGAGGCGGTAGAGGGGATCTCGTTGTCCGCGTGCGGGTCGGTCGGGAGGGCAACGCCGTGTGCCATGGTAGGAGGAGAGTATAGCGTGTGCAGAGAGGAGTGGTCAAATAGGGCGCTGCGGGACCATGCTACCCACTCCAGCAGGGGCTACGGCGTGAGGTACATTGTTCATCTCGCGCTTTCCCGCCCGGCCCGGCAGCAGGTCATTGACTACGGTGAGAAGGCCGGAGGTGTAATGAGGGAGACCTGGGGAAAATACGTGCGTATCCGCTGGGGATCGCGGGTTAAGAGCGCCAGGTCTGCCACGGCGGCATGCGCTCCAATAAAAAAATCGGGTAGGGGGAGCGTCCGCGTGCCTCCACGTTGCCGATAGGCCATAAAGGCTTTGCCAGCAAGAAATCCTGCTTCCCACGGAATGGGCACGCGGCGAAAAGCGTGTAGCGGCAGAGCGTCTTCGATCTCCTCAAGACGCGCAAACCCGATAGAGACTTCTGTGTAGATCACCAAGTTGATATAGAGGGGCCCACGTTCGGCCCACGTCGCCAGGGCTTCCGACGACCAGGCACACCAATGCGGATCCTCCGTCACAATATCGAGTAACACACTCGAATCGACGAGCACGCCGTGCACGATGCTCATACCTCACCTCGTGTGAGGGCGAGAATCTCCTCGGTAGTCAGGCGCACCGTGGCTCGTCCTCGCATCTGGGCGATGAGTCGCTGCCCTAGTCCTGACGTGGCCGTATCTGGCTGTTTTATGAGATAGACGCGTTCCCCCTCCTCCACAAACAGGACATCCGTCTCAGGCAGGAAGCCATATTTATCGCGGATCGCTTGCGGAATGGTCACCTGACCTTTGCTAGTCACACGCATATCCCCTCCTTATGTGGATTGTTTTCCCAGTCAGAGTCAGTATATTACCAAAACGCGCGCAAAGCCCCTCGCTTCAGCCATGGGGATAGCAGCGCGTTGGCCGAAGACCAATTCCTTCTGTCATCGCAGGCGGCATACAGACCCGGAAGCACAATACCACAATCTTGTCAGGGTTGTATTGATCGTGCTACACTCTGGCTGCGGAGTAGATGGTGTCCATCGCCGCATTGTTGTTACTGCTGTCCCCGGTTCTTCGACTACTCAACATAGGGCGTTGTGGCAGGAAGTCTGCCACAACGCCCTATGTTGAACGTCTCGCCAGAACCTCTGTAAGGCTCTCTCGGGATTTCCTGAATTTCGGGATTGTTCAAGGTAAGCTAGGAGGGATTCCATGGACATGTCAATGTTTACGAGTTTCGAAGGCCGCATCAACCGGCAGAAATGGTGGTGGGGCACGATCGGCTTGTTCGTTGTGAATGTCATTCTCTATTTTGTTCTCTCCGCGCTTATCGGAGGTTCGAGGATGGCAAACATGGATCCTGCCGCAATAGCGGACTTCATAGCATCGGCGATGCGAAGTGCGGCAATCGTGCAGCTGATCATGGTTGTGATTATTGCCTACCCGGGCACGGCGCTGATGAAGAAGCGGCTCAACGACCGGGACCGGCCAAGCTGGATGGTCTATATGTACTGGACTCCATTGGTCATAAGCATTCTACTCAATCTGACCGGCATGGGAATGACCGCAACCGACGTCGGCGGGGTGGTCATTCCCATGTCATCGACACTGAGCTTGATCGTCAGCCTGGCGAGCCTGGTCATCGGTATCTGGGGGTTGATTGAGCTCGGCTTCCTGCGCGGCACATCTGGCCCCAACCAGCATGGCCCGGACCCGCTGGCGGCCTGAGCAGGATTTACCGCAAGTTCCCGCCCGGCCACAGGGGCCGGGCGTTTATGCGTTCAACTGAGAACGGCTACATGAAGCTATGGTTTGTGCCAAGCGCTCAATAAACAACATATCTGTTAAAAGTCAGCTCTGAAAAAACAACACATGAACACGATAAAAAAAGTAGCAATAAAAATATCAGCTAGCGCCATGATTCTCTTTATTGTACTTGGGATTCTCTCGTGTCGTAAGATTGAAAAAAATGCTGTAGATCGTGAAATTGACAAAGTAAGCGCAGCGATTGCATTACACCCAGATAACCACGTTGCTTACAACGAGAGAGGGGTCGTTTATTTTGATAATCACAACTACGACCAAGCCTTTGCGGACTTTAGTAAGGCAATCGAACTGAAACCCGATTTTGCGGAGGCCCCCTAGAACACTGATCAATTACTGGGACAGCGGTCCGAAACGGGTCGACACCACTGGGCTCTTTGTGATCTGATAGGTGGGACATACCGTCACCTGCCACCTGGAGGAAGGAGCTCCGCATGTGGAATCCACCCATCGCGTT
>SXND01000005.1 GCA_005777235.1 Pseudomonadota bacterium | reverse complement strand
AGGTGCTCTAACACTTGACTCCGGGAAGGAGGGGGATCGGGCATGACAATCTCCTCTGATGATGCGCAGATTGTAACGCACCTCTCAGACAACACAAAAAATGACGTAAATCGGAGAGGGATATGCGGAATGTCGGATATAAAAAATATCTGAAAACAATCCCTGGTACTGTATTCATATGTATTATAAGCATGGGTTTTATAGCCATCTAGAATGGCATGTGACATCATTCCTAAAATCGATCCGATGACCCCCCATAGGATAACAGACATCCAGACTGGCAATGTGCTGATGGAGAGCAAGACCCTTCGTATTCTGTGGTCTTGATGACTCGTAGCAGGTGTTGGCACTTCGGGATAGGTGGTGGAATACGCGTTGGCACTTTGAAGATTCTTGACACCAGTGATAAATCGGTCCATATGAGTGTGGAAATCCTGTGCCATGTCGACAGATATAGCTTGGCGATAAATGAGTGGCTGGATTTCCGGCGGTAGATCCTCCTGATGTGGCATGGAGGTTCCGCCAATAAGCACGGGAATGATGGGTATGTCGCGGTTGAGGGCTATTTCAATTTCAAGCCGCACATAATCGACAGGATCCCACAGTCTACCAACGTCCGTTCCTTCCTTATGCCTAAGCCAATGAGATTCTATAACTACTAATAGGATATCACACTGTTGTAGCGCATCTTGAAGATGTTTGCGAAAATCAATACCCAAAGGGATGTTATCGAAATCCAGGAATACCTCATGGCGCCCCAAACATTCTGTCAGCTTATCATAAATACGCCCACTGATGCCTAGCGTGTCCTGACGTCGATAAGATATGAAGACCTTGGCCATAACCGTAGAACCTTTTGGGCTACGTCTCACTCGGTATTCGACACCTCCCGCCGTTCCACACCTACCTTCCCCGGGCACCACATATGGGAGTCGTCTAGCATCAGTTCATGAGGCATGAGATGATAAGAAGTTGTCAAGTTCCATGCTACCCGATACTCGACAGCGTACATTGGAGCGTGCTGCCCTGACAGGCCTCCTGCGAACGTCATCAATCATCCGCCAGAGCCCGTGCTCTGTGGTGTCATGTCGTCAGAAACTGGGGGAAATCATATCCTGTGAGAGTCTTGGCGCCCGGTAGTCAACGGCGGTCGTCATGCCATCCCCGGCATCCAGGCGATGTCGCGTGCTTCCGTGCTATATTCCAGGGCACTGAACGCACCTTCGTACGGATTGTGTATCCAGACAGCACGGAGCATCTTGCCATGGTTGAGCATCAGTTTGGCGGCCCATGGACTGAAGAGAAGTTGAATCGCCTGAGGAAATATCTACCCGCCTATACCAAGATCTTTACCAGCAATCCGCGCGCTGCCTATTTTCATACCCTCTACGTCGACGCTTTTGCAGGCACTGGATTTCGGCAAGACGAAGCGGTGGACAGGGAGGAAGAGGGAGCGTTGTTTGATGTGAATGTCGATCCAGAGGCTGGGGCATTCCGCCAAGGGAGCGCCGCTATCGCCCTTGAAACAACCCCGCCATTTGCTGAGTATGTCTTTATCGAACGTTCGGCAACGTATGTCCAATCCCTGGCTCGTCTGCGCGAGTCGTTCCCAGCCCTTGCCCCGCATATCACCGTGGTGTCTGATGACGCGAATGTGTACCTGCGCCGCTGGTGCAGCAATACGGACTGGCACAGGAATCGTGCCGTAGTCTTTCTCTATCCCTATGGGATGCAAGTCCAATGGGCGACCATTGCCGCGATGGCTGCCACACCAGGCATTGATTTGTGGATTTTGTTTCCCCTGGGGATTGGGGTCAATCGCTTATTGCTCCGCGAGCGCTTGCCTCAAGGTCCATGGGCAGACCGTCTCACGGCTCTTTTTGGCACAGAAGCATGGCAGCAAGCGTTCTACCGTCCTTCAGAACAACAAAATCTCTTCGGGGATCAGCCAGAGACTATCCGAGACGCCGATTTTGCAAGGATTGCGCAGTTTTGGCTGGAGCGGCTGCGCACCGTCTTTCCCCACGTCGCGCCACAGCCTTTGCCGCTACGCAACTCGCGCCATGTGCCGCTCTACCTGCTGTGCTTTGCGGCCTCGAACCCGCGTAAAGGGTCAACGGCCGTGCGGATTGCCCAGCATATCTTATCGAGGTGACCGATGCCCGCAAAGACGACCATCGAATGGACCGAGGCCACCTGGAATCCCCTCACCGGGTGTAGTAAAATCAGCCCCGGTTGTAAATTCTGCTACGCCGAACGGCTGGCGCGTCGGCTCCAGGCCATGGGGCAGCCCAACTATGCCGCTGGATTTGCGCTGACCATGCACGAGCGCCTGCTCGATGCACCGCTGCACTGGAAGAGGCCACGGACCATTTTTGTGAACTCCATGAGCGATCTGTTCCATCGCGACGTGCCGTTGCCCTTCATCTAGCGGGTCTTCGCGGTCATGGCCCAGGCCTCGTGGCATTACTTCCAGATCCTCACCAAACGGGCTGAGCGCTTGCTAGAATTGAGCCCATACTTGCCCTGGTCGCCACATGTCTGGATGGGGGTGAGTGTGGAGAGTGCGGAGTACGCCTGGCGTATTGGCCACTTGCGCCAGACCGGCGCCGCACGCAAATTCTTATCGCTGGAACCCTTGCTTGGTCCTTTACACACTTTGGATCTGGCAAAGATTGACTGGGTCATTGTGGGGGGAGAATCCGGCCCTAGCGCACGACCGATGGACGCAGCGTGGGTGCGGGACATCCGTGACCAGTGCAGGACAGCCAGGGTGCCTTTTTTCTTGAAGCAGTGGGGTGGAGTGCGGAAGAAGCGGGCTGGGCGCCTACTCGACGGGCATCTCTGGGACGAGATGCCCATGACATTCCCCGACCACGTCACAGGCTGAGGTGTTTGACCACGTACGACCTGCATCCCTCTGGAGTCTCGACACAGGCTGTTATGTCACCATACATGCTTGCCGGGTACCTTGCAGCGCTTGCAACAGCAGGGCAACAGCCTTATGGTGATGCAATACGACGCAGGCACCATCCGTCAGGCCGACGACATCATCGACCTCGGCCCGGAAGGCAGTGAGGCTCGGGGGAGCTGGTGATCGCCGGTCCGCCCACGCATCTGCTGGCGCATCTGGAGGCGTCGCACACCGCGTGCTTCTTGCGGGCGTATTGCGATGGTGTGGCACCTGGTACGCACTCCTCAGCGCCAAGAACCAGCTGAGAGCGCAAACGGGTTGAGGAGCGTCCCCCGCGGGGCACGGCGTCCCAGGGCGCGGCTGCGCTGATCGTGATGCCCACGGCGTCGGGGGTGGCAGACCTGCAGGGCGCCGGAGAGTACTGGGGATGCCGGGCACATCGGCGTCGGGGCTAGTGGAGCCCATGAGAACGTGACCGTCTCAACGAAGAGCAAAGGGCATACGCAATGCGGACCTTACAGACTGACTTGTGTAGGATGCTGCAGATCGACCATCCCATCGTGCAGGCACCGATGGCGGGGGCAACGACCGTCGAGCTCGTGGCGGCAGTGTGTGAGGCCGGCGCGCTGGGCGGTTTCGGTCACGCGTACACGGAACCCGATAGCATGCGAGAAGACGCCGGCGCCCTGCGGGCCCGCAGCTCCCGACCCTTCGCGGTGAATCTGTTCGCAGCCCCGACGCCCATTGAGCCGCCAGAGGAGCAGCAGCAGGAAGCGATCGCGGCGCTGCGTGGCGACTTCGAGCGCCTGGGTTTACCCGTCCCTGCACGCATTCCGCCGGCCTACGCGCCCGACCGTGCCCAGCAAATCGAAGCCATTTGCGACATGCGACCAGCGGTCCTCACGCTCCACTTAGGGGACATGGCGCCCGAGACGCTCGCACGTGTCCGTAGCGTTGGCGTGCGGCTCGGCGGTTCAGCCACGAGCGTACGCGAGGCCAGGCACTTCGAGGCGCTGGGGGTCGATTTCATCATTGCGCAGGGCGCAGAAGCGGGAGGACATCGTGGCACGTTCCTCCATGTCCCTGAGCACGTCATGACCGGCACGCTGGCCCTGGTGCGTCAGATCGTGCAAGCGGTCCACCTCCCCGTCGTCGCTGCCGGCGGCATTATGGACGGCACCGCGATCGCTGCCGTCTTGGCACTGGGCGCCCAAGCCGCGCAACTGGGGACCGCGTTCCTCCTCTGCCCGGAAAGCGGTGTCTCGGAGGTGCATCGGCAAGCGATCATGCACATGGACGGAGACGAGACGACGCTCACGCGGGTGTTCTCCGGCAAGCCTACGCGCGGTGTGCGGAACATGCTGATCGAACGCGATGAGCGTGCCCCCTTCCCTCTCTTACCGTTCCCGGTACAGCAAAAGTTGATGGCACCGCTCCGTGCGGCCAGTGCCCGCGACGGTTCTCCGGACTACCTTGCCGGCTGGTCGGGTCAGGCTGGCTCACTGGCACGGCGACTGCCCGCCAGGGATCTCGTGCGCACCCTGGTAGAGGAAACATGTGACACTATCGCACGGCTCCACAGTTTCATGGTCCCGTAACATGGAACCCCTGGGCGTGGTGCTATGCTCCAGGGGACTTCCCTACGTAACTGGTTTCTTGGGCCAGGTCCTCAGCGGCAACGTGGCTCGGCTCTCCTCGCCTGCCGTACCAGGCACAGCGTCCACAGAAAGAACGCCTATGCAACCGTGTTTTGTATTGACATATCTGCTCGTTATTATAGTGCTTGCAGTGCTGGCACCAGGCGCTGGAGCCTTGACCCCGCAGCAAATAGCGGTGGTGGTCAATCGCAGTAGCCTCGAAAGTGTGCAGGTGGGGCACCACTACGCCCAGCACCGGGGCGTCCCCGAGACCCACGTGATTCCGCTCGATCTCGGACCACTGCGGGACACGATCAGTCGGCAAGAGTATGAGCAGGAGATTGCCCAGCCGTTGCGCCAGGCGCTCATCCAACGCGGCCTGGCCGCCCAGATACGCACCTTAGTAACTGTCTATGGCATGCCCTTAAGCGTCCAGGGCCTGCAATCCACGCCCCAAGAGCGTCTGTGGCTGGACAATGCGCACGAGCGTTTTACCCAGGCGCTCCAGGGTTTACAGACCCTGGCGACGACACTGGGGGTCGGGGAACAGAGTGGAGAAACGCCTCCAGAGCCCGCCAAGCAGGCCACCGTCTGGCTCGAACGCTTGCAGACCGTGCTGAACCAGCGCGCCACGCAGATGCAGAATGAGCCGGATATGAGCAAGCGGGCGCAGATGACCAAAGAGGTGACCACCCTGGCGGAGCGGGTCGGCGGGCAAGCCGCCTTATTGCAAGCGCTGCAGTCAGTCTCGGTCACCGTGCCACCACACATTCAAGATGGCATTGCCAAATTACAGCAGCAGCTTGTCACCATACGCGCCATGCTGGATGCCCTCCGTGCGACACCCTCAGAGGTCAATCGGCAGCACGCCTACCGCATTACGGAAGCGAGCTTCGGTTTGCAGGGTCTCTTACAGATGGCCGCCGCCGAGGTGCAAACGCTACAGCATCAGGATAGCGATGCGAGCGTCGATAGTGAATTGAGTCTCCTCTGGGTGGACGGTCTGGGGTATCGTCCAGAAGGTCGGAGCCTCAACCCATGGTATTACACCCTTCCTCTCCGGACAGGGCTGCTGGACGCGGAGATGCCGCTGCTCATGGTCAGCCGTCTGGACGCCCCGACCCCGGCCCTGGCCAAACAGATGGTCGATGATGCCATCGCCGCTGAACAACATGGCCTCAACGGTACGGTATATATTGATGCTCGAGGCTTAAAGGGCGTGCTCACACCGTGGAGCTCCATGGCCTATGACCAGAACTTGCGGGATCTCGCGGCGCTGTTTCGTCAGGTGACGCCCTATCACGTGGTGCTGGAAGAGACGGACCAGACATTGCATAAGCCAGGCGAGGCGCCTCACGTCGCGGTGTATGTCGGGTGGTATCGCTATCGCGCCTATGAAGATGCCTTCACCTTCAACCCCGGTGCGCTGGGGTATCACATTGCCTCGGGGGAAGCGATCAGCGTCCACGATCCGCAGGAGAAAGGCTGGTGTAAGAACGCCCTGGAACGGGGCATTGCGGTCACGCTGGGGCCTACGAATGAGCCCTACCTGGATGCCTTCCCGCTGCCCAGTGAATTGTTTGGACTCTTGTTGACAGGGAAGTATACGCTGGTGGAAGCCTACTACCTCACAACGCGCTATCTCAGCTGGCGTATGGTCCTCTTTGGTGACCCGTTGTACAACCCTTGGCGCGACCGACCCCTGGCGACCCTGGCCCAGCTCACCTTGCAGCCCCCGATGGGCAAAACGGTGGCCGAACTGCCCGTACCTCTCTCAGAGCGCCCGTTCCCTGATCCACTGCACGTCCAGCAGCAGTGGCAACAACGCCAGGCCCAGTTACTGGCGCAGGTGGATGTCCTGTTAGCCGAATTGGCGCGTCGTCAGCAAGCGGCAGAGACACCGTCGCTTGCACCAGCGGCGCCTCCGCCAGCGCCACAGACGCCCTCTCAGTAGCTCTGGCATTGACGCCCCCGGAGCACTTCGCGACACTCGTCCGCAGGTGACCTCGTGTGGCGCGCCGTGCCATATCCCTCCCGTCACCGTCGTGCACAGCGCTGTGTGGCAACATCGAAGGAGAACCCTGCATGCTGATCCGTAAGCAACTACTGGGACTCAAGTCCCACAGCTTTGCACTACCAGGAGAAAGCCAGTTGGCTCCCGACTGGCGCGCATAAATCAGGGGCGCTTACAAGCCCCCTAGTGGCCAGGTTTCTGGCCGCGTTATGGTCGGCGTTCGCGGGATACCCGTATGTGAGACAGGAGAAGACGGCTTGGCTACGACGGTTGCGCTTATCGGTACACCCACTACATCATGCCCTTCACCCAGATTCGCCCCCAGCAATTCCGCCTCCAGGGCAGCGGCATACGCACGAAAATTGCCGGCCATTTCTGGGTACCGATGGATGATACCTCGTGTATGGTGTGGAACGGGATGTATAGCTATGGTGATGAGCCGCTCACCGAGGAGGATCGGCTGGAGCACGGTAGTGGCAATGGCCCAGATCACGTGGACCAGACGACCTTCCGCTCGTACCGCAATCGCACCAATAACTGGTTGTTGGATCGTCAGGTGCAGAAGACCGAAACGTATACGGGCATTGACGGGATTAACACGCAGGACCGCGCGGTCCAAGAGACTATGGGGCCGGTGGTGGATCGCTCGCAAGAGCATTTGGGGCCAGCAGATCGGGCCATTATCGTGGCGCGGCGTCTGCTCCTCCAGGCCATCACTACGGTCAACGAGGGTGGAGACCCGTTAGGCACAGATACCAGTTATTATCAGGCCCGCGCCATCGAGCAAGTGTTGCCCAAAGGGGTGGCATGGCGTGACGCACTCTTGCCAGAGATGTATCGAGGGACAGCGCCCTTGGCGGCGGCGGACTGACCGAAAACGGACAGGCCCCAGGCCACCGGACTGCACAGGCGGTTGACCTGGGGCCGCCGTACCACCACACACCTCTAGGGTTGAAACAGCGCCAGACACTTATTGGAATTATTGGTCCAGCTTTCCACCCAATCCACGATCTGCGGCTTACGCCCCAGGGCCTCCATGGCTCCAGCGAGACAGAACCAATTGAGCATTTCCTGCTGACCTGAGGCCTCGATCTGCGGCGTGGTGAGACGCCGCCAGGCGTCCCAATCCGCGTTGCGGAACTCGTGAAACCTGGCACGGTCCGCCTCCATATCTGGATGCAGCCAGCAGGTTTTTTCCGTGAGAAAGGCGTGCGACCAACTCGACGAGGCGATCATCGCCACGCGCCACGGGCTCTCCTGCAACGCCCGCGCCGTGGCCGCGCCCACTTCCATACACCGTTTGGGCGAGGGCCCTGGCGGATCGGGCTCAGGGCTAAATTCTTCCGAACCGCCACGATTACGGATGACTTTGCTGCCATAGCAGTTCACCTGGAACGGTAGCACCGGATACGGTAGCCCGGTGCGGTCATAGTCCAGGAACAGCATGGTGTTGACGAACGCATGCCCCAGTCCGTCTTCCTGATGCAGGGGTTTGTAGGCGTAAGCCATATCAATGCCCTGCTCCAGCAGCTTGCCGGCCAGGTAGCGCCCTTCGCGGGGGCAGCCCGCGTAGTGAAACACCGTGTCCTGTGGTTCGCCCCAGGCGTTACTGGGGCGCCGCTTGAGGGGCTGGCAGGTGACCTCGTCCCACGCCAGCACGCAAAAAGCCGGGATGATGTCTTCCTTAAAATTCTCATACTGATCATCACCCCAGATGAGCAAGAAATCCGGCTGAAAGGCGTCAATCTCGGCTCGCAGCGTGCGAAAGCCGTCTACGAGCCGCTGCCGATGCGCCAGCGATGCGGTCAAGCCTTCATCGTCACCAAATTCACGCCGCATCTCCTCCGGCCAACTCCACGGGTCTTTCCTGGCCACGGGGATGCGCGTGTTGTGCTTCAACACCCGGGCCAGGCTGGCACTGCCGCGGGCATCGGTGCCAACCAGGCCGGGAAAATGGGTCATGCCAATGCCAAGAATGTCTGCCATACAGACCTCCACAGAAAGCCCGGCCAGGGGGCTGCCTGCTTCAGCTGGCAGAGGAATGGCCGGTTGACGCACTGCATGAAAGCCTTGTGAACGAATATGTGTCATACTGTGTCTTGCGTGATATCCCAGCCCAGCGTATGGAGCCTGCGCACGTGGGATTCCTCGTACGTCGGGGCGTCCTCTCACACGAGAGCCAGCCCCAGCTGATGGACACGCATGTACGAGCGGGCAAGGCGAAGAGCAATTTTCCCGGCCTGGAACTGCGGATGGGCCGTCTCGCTCGTACGGGTTGCCTGATCCCTGTGCCGCACAGGCGTCAATCAGCCCTCGGTGGAAATCCGATACGGGGGGGCAGGCTGCACGACGAGTCTCCCTGGAACGTGCCGCGGTTGTTGAAAGAGCAGAGGCCTTCAGCATACGCCTCCGTAGGCACACGCCGCCTCGTTTACGTGGCGGCGTGTTGACATGGTGTATGGACCTCCCTGACGCCAGTTGACACGGGGCTTACCCCATGTGCTGGTGGACAAACTCGATGAACTGGTCGAGCGCCTGCTGGGCTCCTGGTGAAGCAATGCTCTTGGTCAGGAAGCCATCACTTTCGCCGTCAAAGATCTCTAACTGCACCTGACCACCAGCCAGACGGTACTGCCGGACGAACTCCTCAAGGTCCGGGCGGGGATGGGAGGTCTCGTGGCTACGCGACAGGTACAGCACCGGCGGCAACACGGCCTTTTCTCCACGTGCCAGGGCACGGGCCGGGGCGGCTTCGGCCATGGCCTCTTCGGTCTGCCAGTAGGCATCATGCGACGGCACCACGCGCTCGCCAAACCCAGCTGGTGGGGTGCAATCCTGACGCAGCCCTTTGGCATACAGATACCGTCCGAGGGGGTCAATCACGGGCGAACACAGGATGACGCAGCGCAAGCTGGCGTCCACCGCCGGGGCCCCAGCCGGCAGCGGCAGGGCCGCGTAGCGTGGATCGTGCGGACGCATGCCGAGCAGCATGGCTTGATGCGCACCGCTTGAACTGCCTGTCGCCCCAACCCAGTCTGGACGACTGCCCCAGGCCGTGGCCTGGGTTTTACACCAGCGGATGCCGTAATGAATGTCCGCCATAGAGGCCGGATACGGCCCGTCTGGTGGCATGCGGAAATCGAGGGCAGCGACCACAATGCCGTTTTTGGCCAGGGCTTCGTTGAGCACGGCGTCGTTCAGACGGTCGCCCTTCGTCCAGGCGCCACCGTGTAGTTCGACGATGAGCGGGAAGGGGCCAGTCCCCCGCGGCTTGTAGAGACGCGCCAAGAATGGCTTGTCGCCGTGCCGCAGGTACTCCACGTCGGTGACATCAATATCGTAGGTTGTACGGATGCTGATAGCCATGCAAAGCTCCTTGGTAGGATGGGGTCACCGCGATGTCTCTAGCCTAGACTACACGCGTGGGGCCTCGGCGTCAAGGCCCCACCTTTATGCCACACCGCAGGCAAAGCGGGGGCATACTCCGGGGAAGCGTCAGCGCGTTCTGCGCCGCCAGAGGTATCCCAACCCTGCCATGCCGAGACTCAGGAGGGTGAGGCTACTCGGTTCGGGCACCCCTGCCAACGTCGTGAAGGTAAAATCGTCACCGACCCAATCGCCGTTCAAGGCGCCGACTTCCACCCGGCTGATACGATAACCCGTGATCCCCGACAGGTTGAGGAAACTGCTGGGAGACTCTTAACTTGAGATATTTTGAAGAAAGAAAACCTATGCGAAATCAAGCAGTTATTTTGCCTGGAAAGCTCGCGAATCTATCTTGAGTTAAATGTCTCACTGCTGGTATCCATCTGCACCATGGGGTCGGGCAGTCCATTGCCAAACAAGTCATCTGGTGGAGGAAGGTTCCCGGTCGAAGGAAAGGTATCCGGCGTGTTGACCGTGACCGAGCCAAGGTCGCCACCTATCCCAAACGCCGTGATGGTGACGGCACTCGCTCCACCACCATAGCCATAGTATTCGTTCCGGCCAAACCAGGCTTCCGTCAACACACTCGTCGTGGTCATGATCACGTCATCGTTCGGGGTGTTGCCGTTGTTCAGGAAAAAGTGGCCAGAGTGTGCTACGCCCATCGCGGGACGAGGCGCCGGGCCACCGATGCGAAAGTCATCCCCAATCACGCGGAACCCAGGGCTCGTGAACATGACCCCCTGGACGGTGTTGCTCCCACCATTGGCATCCGTCAGGGACTGATTTTGATCGGTCGTACTAAGCATCGGCAAGCTCTCGAAGTCTATGGTAAAACTGGCGGCCCATGCGGCATGAGTCACTGACAGACTCAGACCGATGAGTAGAGAGGCAACATAGCGTACAAGCGGTTTTTTCTGCATCATGTTCTCCGTGGGTGTACAGGGCTGAGACACCAACCCTGCTCATGGTGTAGGGGGTGGCTCCCGCTGTCCTACACATGTACGACCCCATGATGAGTGCCGCCTGTACGGCGGACACCACACGAGTACAGTTGGCAAGGAACTCGCGCATCCCAGAGCCCTGCCATGCGGCGCTTCCTGTGCCACCTGGCTCCTACGTTGGTGCCCGACCTGACCAGGAGGATGGCGCTGTCGCAGCGGGGCCTGGGAGTCGTGCCTGCTTCGGTCTCTCTGCCTCATGCCCCGCCTGCGGGATGCCGTCGAGCGGCACACGCACCGTGAATGTACTGCCCTCACCAACCCGGCTGCTGACCGTCACCTGTCCACCATGCACCTGGGCAATGTGTTTGACAATCGCCAGCCCGAGACCCGTCCCGCCGCGCTCGCGGCTGCGGGCTTTGTCCACACGATAAAAGCGTTCAAAAATACGCTCCAGATGCTCCTGTGGGATGCCAATGCCCTCGTCACGCACCACCAGGTGCAAGGCGGCGTCGACGCGCTGCGCCGTCACCCACACCGTGCTGCCCGGCTGGCTGTAGGTAATGGCATTGTCGAGGAGATTGACCAACGACTGTTCCAGCAGCGGGGCATTGAGCAGCGCCCGCAAGTCCGGGTCACACGTCGGCACCACCGTCACCTGCTGCGCCTCGGCCTGGGACGCGCAGTCCAGCCGCGCCGCGTCGATCACCTCCGCCAGCGCCGTCGGCGTACGCGTCATGTCCGAGACATCCGTACTGTGTTCCAGACGTGACAGGGTGAGCAAGTCCTCAATAATGGCGTGCAGACGCTCGGCATGCCGCGCCACAATCGCCAGAAAGCGCTCGGCGTGCTCCGGCTCATACATCGCGCCATCACGCAGCGTCTCGACAAAGCCCGTAATGCTGGTGATCGGCGTTTTCAGCTCATGCGACACATTGGCCACAAAATCCCGTCGTATGTTCTCCAGACGACGGAGCTGGGTCACATCGTTGAGCACGACGAGCACGCCGAGGTCATGCCCCGCGGCATGGCGTAAGGCCGTGGCGGTAGCCTGTAAGTAGCGCTCGCCAGCTCCGCGCAGGGTAATATCAACCGTGGTAGGATCGGGGCTATGCAGCGCGGTTACCAGCAGGCGTTGCAGGGCGACATTGCGGACCACCTCCTGAATGGTATGCCCCTTGGCCTGCGCCGCGACCACCCCCAGCAGCGCCTCAGCCGCCGGGTTAATCGTCAGCACACGCTCCTGTGTGTCGAAGGCCAGCACGCCCTCATGCATGCTCGCCAGGATGGCCTCTTGCTCGTTGCGTTGCTGGGTGATGACGGCGATTTGCTCGGCCAACTGGGCTCCCATGCGGTTGAGGGTGCGCGCCAGGCTGGCGAGTTCTGCGGTTTCCGGGATGGCCAGACGATGGAAGAAATCGCCCGCCGCAAAGCGTTCTGCCCCGCGCTGCATCCCTTGCAGCGGCAGACTGAGACGTCGGGAGGTAAACAGCCCCAGCCCCGCCGCCAAGACGGCCAGCACCCCGCCACCTAAGGCCAGGGATTGGAAGCTCAACGACGGCGAGGCCACGGACTCGGTCGTCGTTGAGCCCAGGAACGCTGCCCCGAAGTGCTGCACCACATAGCCGCCTACGACCAGAATGCCGAGCGCCAGGACGATGGCACACACATAGCTGAGATACAACTTCCAAAAGAGTGAGAGATCCCGCATAGGTCACTCCTGCAGGCGGTAGCCGACGCCGCGAATGGTCTCAATCATCTCGCCGCCTGCCCCCAGCTTACGCCGTAAGGCCACGATGTGCACATCCACGGCCCGCTCCGTGACGTTGGCCTCGCTGCCCTGCATCTCGGCAAGGAGCTGGTTGCGTGTAAACACCCAGCCGGGCCGCCGAGCCAGCAGATGGAGGATACGGAACTCCGAGATGGTCAGCGCGACCGCCTGGCCAGCGACCAGCACTGCATGACGGCCTGGATGGATGACAAAGGCCCGATGGTGCAGCACCGCATCTGTGGTGCTGGCTTCCGCTTGGGGCCGCCGCAGGACCGCACGAATACGCGCCAGTAGAATGCGGGGACTAAACGGCTTGGTGAGATAGTCGTCGGCCCCGAGTTCCAGACCCGCGACCACGTCGGCTTCCTCGCCGCGCGCGCTGAGGATAATGAGGGGAATGTCCGCCGTGCGCGGATCGTGCTTCAGGCGACGGCAGACCTCGAAGCCGCTGACCCCCGGCAGCATGAGATCCAACACGATCAACGCCGGGAGGGCCAGGCGTAGGGCCGCCAGGGCGTCTTCGCCCGTGGCGACGCACACCACCGCGTACTGGTCTTTGGCAAGATTGTAGCGTACGAGTTCGAGGATGTCGGGCTCATCGTCCACCACGAGAATGCGTAGAGGGGTCATCGAAGCAACCAGTGCGATCTTGGGAGGCACAGCGACTGTGTATGGCGGCAGTGTAACGTATTGTGGCCTGCTTGACCATGCCGGCGCAAAAGAGGTACGCTGCGGCGGTCTCTCCAGCCAGTTAGGGCAAGTCACCTCGCGCCTCGCGCGCACGGGGAGTGTATGATGACGCTGCAGGAAGCTCAGGCCTTGGTCAATCCGTTAATCCGCTGTCGTGATGGGCGTATCGGCCAGATTCGCCGTATGCGTGCGGGCTATACCCCTGACGATCCAAGCCAGCATGCCGTGGGTGTGCAGGTCCGCGGCGAACAGGCCCTGCGCTGGATTCCGCTGCAACATATTGCGCGGGGGCAAGACGGTCTGTGCCAGGAATCCGCCTGAGAGGCGGTGTGCCAGGCAGGCGGGCCAGCCTGTTTGATTGGCTGCTACCATCTGAGTCTCGTACACTGAACCCAAGTTACTCCCTACAGGGTTCCGAGAGATGGAGGGAACAAGGGAGACTGGAGGCGATCACCAAGAGCGCCACTGGCCGTGCCAAACTCTGCGGAGTGACGGCATGAAGCAACTGCGGTAAAAGCTGTGCGATCAAGCTCCTAGCTGTTTCTATTCTTTTACAATGATATCTTTGGACAGAAACTACAGAGAGTGCCAAAGCTCTTGGCGCATTTTTCTTGCGTATGGGAAGCCATTGCCTATGATCGACCTCTGATGTGCCCCTTGACCGAGGCTGCGCGTAGGCAGTGGGAGGCCGACCGCCACCCCGCGGACGCCTGCCGTGGCCGGCGGGCCCCAATCGTCCGCCCCAGTGCCCGGCGGCAGTCCCCGCAGCCCATGGCCCAGAGGGGGGTATTCCGTCCAAACCGTCCGTAATGTCATCCCTATCTTGCACACGCGGGGCGTGGAGGGCTTGGCGCAGCAGGCGAACCGTCCCAAGACCGTCGCGCCCGGGCTGGCTGCCGCGCACGGTGACCGCCTGCAGCATCTCGTGCCTCAAGCGCCTCGTCTCTCTGGCCAGCCCCCAGGGGGGTGGACACTGGCCTGGCGGCGGCCGTGTGCAACGTGCAGGGCGTGACGGAGCGGCGGCGCCGCCGTGAGGCAACCATCCGCCGGGCCTTCCAACGGGTGGGGCCCCTGTGGAAGAGGGCCACACACTAGAGCACGCGCCCTGCTCCGCCCGACGTGCGCAACACCAGGGGCGGGATCGTGTGAGCGCGCGGGCGGTGCGGCTTCCTGAGTGGGTTTTGGGATTGCAGGAGGAGTCTGGTGGAGCCGCGACACCCCGCCCACGCGCCAGACCTGGACAGACGCGAAGCCGCGGCGCCTGATCCCGCATGCCCTGGGACGGCACGACCCCGCGCCCAAGGCGGTCGCCTGTGAGGGCCTCTGACGCACGGACACACAGGGCAGGCTCCTCCACGTGGTCGACGGGCGTCCGGTCCGTGCGGTGACGACCCCGTGTCTGCGGTGGCGGTCGTCGTGGGGTGTGCCCCTGGACCCACACGCGTCCCTGGCTACATCGCATCGCGCCCACATGGGTGCCTGGCAAGCGGGCGAGTGCCGCACCGGATCGGAAGTTGGGGGGGGGACGTATTGGTGTCAGGCGACGACACCCCGACGGTACGTGACTGGCTGACGCGGATCCGTGACCGGGCGGTCGTCCGGCGTGCGCAGCAGTACGAACCCACTCTCCCCCCGTTTGTCTGCACGGAGCCAGAGGCGCATGTCGCCCAGGAGTCTAGGGCCCGTGACGAGACAGAGCGTGGTGGGAGCAGCCTTGTGCGCACGCTCATCCCGTATCTTTTCCTGGCAGAGCCTATCTACGACGATACCACAGACGCGGGCCGCGCTCGCTGCGGCAGGCGTGCGCAAGCGCACCCCGTTCGATTGCGCGGTCATTGACGAGTACACCGAGCGCACGCAGTGGGGGGAGAAGCCCGAGCCGCGCCCTCCCGTCCCAGCGCTGCCGCGCGCAACGCCTGGAGAGGGGGACACACCATGAAGAATTTTCGCGACAAAGTCGTGGCCATTACGGGGGCCGGATCGGGCATCGGGCGGGCCTATGCCGTCGAATTTGCCAGATTAGGGGCCTATGTCGCGCTCAATGACTGTGATGCGGAGGCCCTGGAGGCCACGCGCGCCCTCGTGACTGAGATACGAGCCGGCGCGGTATATACGGAAGCCTTCGATGTGGCGGACAAGGACGCCATGTATCGTTTCGCGGCGCATGTCCAGCGTGCCCTCGGCAACACCCACGTCATCATCAACAACGCCGGGGTTGAAGGGGCTGCCAAACCCGTGTATCTGCTGGATGACGCGTCGTGTGAACAGCTCATGCGGGTCAACTTTTATAGCGTGTTGTATGGCACCAAGGCCTTTTTACCACAGCTGGTGGCGAACAATGCCGGGGCCGTGGTGAATGTCTCGAGTGTTTTTGGACTGATTGGCCCACCAAACTATGCCGACTATGTGGCCACGAAATTTGCCGTGACCGGTTTCACCGCCGCTTTGATGGCGGAATTTCACACCAGCCCGATCAGCATTCATTGTGTTCATCCTGGCGGCATTGCCACGTCTATCGCCAAAACCGCGGCCAGCGCGGCGTTTGCGCAGAAATATCTGCGGACGCCACCGGAGCACATCGCGCGCTATGTGATCAAATGTATTCAGCGCCAACAGCCCACGATCGTGTATGGGACGCGCGCGTGGCAGGCCTGGTTCGGCGCACACTTTCTCCCCACGCGGCTACGCAAGGCGCTTCTGTGGCACGAGATGAAGGCGGTCATCGATACGACAGGCTATCAGGCATTTATCCGACCTGACATGTCACAGAAGTAGGGCACCAAGGCGCATCATGCATGGCCCAGCCGGAGAGATACGGGCGCGGAGAGGCGTGTGTCACTCATTGAGCTGCACCAGGTCGTCAAAGAGTATGCCGTAGGTGAGACACGCATTACGGCCCTGCGGGGGATTGACCTGGCTATCGGGGTGGGCGAATGTGTAGCCATCTGGAGACCATCGGGGTCGGGGAAATCCACGCTGTGTAACCTGATTGGCATGCTCGACAGTGCAACGTCCGGGACCGTGCGGCTGGCGGGGCAGGATGTCAGCGCCCTCTCAGACGATCAGCGCAGTGCCCTGCGGAACCAGGCCATCGGCGTTATTTTTCAAAATGTTAATATGCTGCCGGTGCTCTCGGCACTGGAAAATGTGCTGTTGCCGCTGCAACTCCGCGGCGTGAGCGCCCGGGAGGCACAAGCCCAGGCACGGCAGTCTTTGACCATGGTGAGACTGGCCGAACACATGACACGCCGTCCAGCGCAATTGCCAGTCTCATCGCCTCCGTGCAGGAATCCCGACCATCCCGGTTCGGTTTTTTTTTGCGAGTTGGACGGTCTCGGAGGCTTTCCTCGCCTACACAGAGGGCAACGTCGTCGGTGACCTCGACACGGTTGCCGTGCTCGTAGGCAGCACGTATACCTTGGCGGGCGGCGCCACTCTGGGGCAGAGTTTTACCACAACGCCGCGGGTTGTCTGCGTCAGCCCTTTGCGGTCTGTGTGGCGCCAGGAGTTGATCAGGCCGATCCAGCGGACATTGTGCTCCGCAAGAACTCTATACTTGTGCAATACATGCAGACATGCCTATGGGACAGGCTCAACCTCAGCATGCGCTGGATACACCAGGGCGACGATCACAGCAACCGAGGTATGAGCCTCGTCGAGTATGAGGTTGGGCAGCACCTCGCCTTGTTCACCTTCGGCACGCTCAACACGGGTCGTCCAGACACCGAGTTTGCCAGCGTGTAACGTTACGCCCTGATGTTTGGCGTCGAGTATACGTTGTAACGCCATGACGGCAACCGTGATGGCTCCGCCTGCGGTGCGGGTGTGACGGACCTCCGATGTGACAGAGCCACGCGCTCTGCCACGCACGCCCTGGAGGGACATCCGGCCCCAGCTGAGCGCCTATCCCCGTAGGTCATCCCCAGGCCAGGTCGCCCCGACTGGGCTAGGCGCTTACGAGGCCTCCTCCGTGGACGGCACCGCCGTGCGCAGACGATTCACCGCACTAATGACCGCTTTCAGCGAGGCCGCCAGGATGCTCTCGTCGGTACCCACCCCCCAGCGGATGGTCCCGTCAGCGGCCCCAACCTCCACATACGCCGCCGCCATCGCGCTGGAACCCGCCGCGATGGCATGCTCGGCATAATCGTGCACGTCAATCTCGATCCCCAGGGTCGTCTTCAGACCGTTGACAAAGGCCGCAATCGGACCATTGCCCTGGCCGATCACCGCACGCGTGTGGCCATCGACCAGGAGGTGGACGGTGACTTTGGCGCCGCCCTCGTCCGTCATCGCCTCGTGCCGGATCAACTGCACCGGGGCCTGGGTCGGGAAGTAGGTCTGTTCAAAGGCCTGCCACATGGCGTTCGGGCTGATTTCGGTGCCGGTGTCCTCGGTGATCGTCTGGATCGTTTTCGAGAATTCAATTTGCAAACGGCGCGGCAGCACCATGCCGTGCTCCGTCTCCATAATATAGGCGACACCGCCCTTGCCCGACTGGCTGTTGACCCGCACCACGGCTTCATAGCTCCGGCCCACATGCTTGGGATCAATCGGCAAGTAGGGCACGCCCCAGGTCTGGTACGCGGGCGGCAGGGCGGCAAAACCTTTCTTAATGGCATCCTGATGCGAGCCCGAGAACGAGGTGTACACTAAGTCACCAGCGTACGGATGCCGGGGATGCACCGGCAGGCGGTTACAGTACTCAGCAATACGGCGCAGCTGGTCGATATCACTGATGTCCAGCTCTGGGTCCACCCCCATGGCAAACAGGTTTATGGCCAGGTTGATGACATCGACATTGCCGGTACGCTCGCCGTTACCAAACAACGTGCCCTCCACGCGGTCTGCCCCAGCCATGATGCCGAACTCAGCTGCCGCAACACCGCAGCCACGATCATTGTGCGGATGCAGCGACAGTATGACCTGATCCCGGTGGCGAATGGTGCGCAGAAACCACTCGATGACGTCGCCGTAGACGTTCGGCGTGTAGCACTCGACAGTCGCCGGCAGGTTCAGAATGATCTTGTTGTCCTGATTGTCCGGCTCAATAATGTCCATGACCGCCTCGCAGATTGCGATAGCGAAGTCGGGCTCAGTCAACGTAAAACTCTCGGGCGAATACTCGTAGCGCACCGTGGTGCTGGGAATGGATTTTTCCAGGTTACGGGCCAGGGTGGCGGCGCTGGTGGCGATGTCCACGATGCCCGGCTTGTCCAGCCCAAAGACCACACGGCGCTGCAAGGGATTCGTCGAGTTGTAAAAATGCACGATGGCGCGGGGGGCGCCCTCAATGGCCTCGTAGGTGCGCTCGATGAGTTCCGGACGGCACTGTGTCAGCACCTGAATGGTGACGTCTTCAGGGATGAGGTCTTCGTTAATCAATATGCGCACGAAGTCGAAGTCGGGCTGACTGGCTGCCGGGAAGCCAACTTCGATTTCCTTAAACCCCATCTGCACAAGGGCTTCAAACATGCGCCGCTTGCGCTCAACGTCCATCGGATCAATGAGCGCCTGGTTGCCGTCGCGCAGATCAACGGAGCACCACAGCGGGGCTTTTTCAATGCGGCGATTGGGCCACGTGCGGTCGTGCAACACCACGGGAATCCATGGCTGATACTTCGCAAAGGGCATCTTTTTGGGGGTAATGGCTTTCCGAGACATCGCAAGATCCTCCACGGGTCACGCATTATCCATGCCATGGCGCCCACGGGCGTGCAGGCAGCATAGGTATGGATCTATGAGGGAGACTGACGTTCCTCGTGCGCTGCGGCGGTCTCAGGACGCCTGAGATGCCGGCTGGCAGAGGGAAGCCAATCACGTAAGTGCACTATGTGTATAGAAATAGATGAGAGCACACGTATGGAACGTGTGTCGGGATCAGCTGCGGTGCGGGGGGATCCTCGGGTGCCCGGCGCTTAGCGCCTTGGGCCGCCAGTGAGGTCCCCCCGCCTAAGGACGAGAAGAGGTACGCGTGAGGGCAGCAATCGCAGCCAGCACGCAGGGGGACAGACCACTGCCTGGCGTGCGACATGGGCCAGAAATGTTGGGAGATGTGCTGCGCACATCATAGGCGTCCTTGCCTCTGCACTCATGACATGTACTGGGGGATGACCGCAAAACGAGAGAATATTGTTAGTTCTTATACCCTGTATTTCTCCTATTTGTCAAGACCTAAATACCTGGAAGGCAGGGCCGCCTCATGAAAACCTGAGGATGCGCTTGAGGGTATGGTTATCCCAACCTGCCTTTTTTCTCAATCGCTTCATGGACTCGCGTTTTTGCTTCGCGGAGAGGAGGAGGTTGAGGGCGACAGGGCGGAGGGTAGCGATGGCCAGCGGAGCATTGTCCTTGCGGAGGCGTGATGCCTCCGCGCCGAAGCTCCTAGCGAGCGTGGAGGGCAGCGTGTGTTCGATGGCCCAGTGACTGCGCGTATTGGTCAGGATTTTTGCGGGTTCTGGCGCATCGCTGCTGAGAGAAAATCGCGTTTCCGTGCTGGTCTTTTCGCCGGGACGGCGGGTGGCCGTGATGCGCACGATGCTCTGTAACGCAGGCCCGCCGTGCGTTTCCTGCCGCCAACCGCTGTCGCTTGGGACCGCGCATCGGCGCGTTTCGAGACGTCCATGGCCTTTGTCGGATGCCTCGTGCGCCAGGAATGCTGCGCCTTCCGGCGGTTTCTCGACGAACCGTTGCACGTCGTCATGCCGTGTGCCTTGATGGCCTTTGCGCCCCAGCAGATACTGCCCGCCGCCCTCGACAATGTGCGGCGCCATCGCCCGCTGACCGCCCATCGCATCGATCGACACCGTTGCTCCGCGCAGGTCGAGCATGCGCAGCAAATCGGGAAGCGCCGTGATCGCGTGGCTCTGCTCCTGCGTCGCCCCCTGCCCAAGCACCCGCCGCGCTTCCGTCGCCAACGCGCGCACCAGATGCCGCGCGTTGCTCGCCCCATCATGGCTGCCACGCCGCGTTTTTCCCGCAAGCGCAATCAGCGAATCCGCCGTTCCTGGCAGCCGTTGACGCACAACTGCCACAAAGAGTTCACGCAATCTCTCGGGGTGCAGCGCACGAAAAAACCGCCGCAACGTGTCGTCGCGCGGGATGCCCCCGGGGTAGGGAAGCCACGCGCGCAATCCCTCTATCTTGGCTTCACCATAATCTTCCATGTCTTCCCAACCATCCGCTCCCGCCATCACTCCGCACAATGTTCCCAGCAAAATCTCCGCCACCGCGTGCACCACCTTGTGCGGCGCACGAAGGTCTTCCAGTGTGCCAAACAAATCTAAAAACGCTGTCAGTGCTGGCGACATAAGGCTCTCCCTCGTTGGTGAGCCTTATCCATACCATACCATCACTTGCCTCGCCTGCTTCTCAACGTTTCTTCATGAGGCGGCCCTGACCTGGAAGGCTTACCACCCGTCAATTTTCTGAACCTGGTCATTCTTCCCCCTGATGAGCTGGCCAGATAGGCCAGAGCGGCGGGAGGGGGAGAGCCCAGGCCAAAGATCGTCGGAGGAAGCGCACCCCAGCCGGAAAGAGGGACGTCTTGATGCTCAGCAAAGGCACCGCAGGAGACGGCCCAGTACAGGGCGAGGCTCATCACCAGCAGGCGCCGTGCAAGGCGTGCAGGTTTTTGGATAGGGCTTGGCAGCAGACCGCAGCCGCGGCTCTTCAAATCCGAGACCCTGTGTTCGATTCCCCAGCGCATGCGGTCATCGAGGACGGTATGCCGGTGAGGGGTGACCGCCATCGCCATGATCCACGGCTCTTGCTGGCCTGTTGCATGCAACGTGCCGCTGTTGCTCGTGACGCCGCGGCCCTAGAGTGCCGCGCCGCGGCCGCCGGCAGGAATCCGGGCCGCCACCTCGCCGGTGCTCAGGGCGCCGCCTGCGTGGGGCACGGTCCAATGGCCTGGCAGGCGCCTACGGTACGACCCGCCGGCCTGTTGGCCCCAGCCCATCCGTTGGGCCGTCCCCTCCAAGCGCTCCGCGGCCCACAGGAGCGCGCGCGCTTCCGGCACCCACGCCTGCCCGCGGTTCCGCAGCTCTTGTTGGACACCAAAGCCAAGATGGCCTGGCGTTGACCGCACGCGCCAGGCCACGGGCACGGCCCGTTTGCGCAGGCGCACCGACAGCATGCAGACCT
>SXND01000156.1 GCA_005777235.1 Pseudomonadota bacterium | reverse complement strand
GGCTGGATGTTCTCTGCCTTGGATGTCTCTGTTTTAGATGCCTCTATCTTGGGGCTCCTCGGTGGTGGACAGTCGTGGTGGTGCGGTGGTGCGTGGGTCTCCTGGTCTTGGGGATGTTCCCTCACGTCCGCAGGGCCTAACTACGTATTCGACGGAAACTTTCCGTCTATCCCATTTGCTGGTTAGGAAGAAGTTTTTGCGCTACAATACGTGTGTATACGGATAATTTCCTGATAAGACCTCAACAAAGAGCCTTTTACCGATAAAAATTTCTGCCTTTGTCCAGCCCATCCGCGTCGTTTTACGGAATGGCTCGCAGGCCCATACCGGTGAGTATAGACCATGATTACTGACTATGCAACCCCCAGGGAGTCACTCATGTTGCAAGCACCCCCGAAAAAATTGCTGGATCGGATGCGCGATGTCTTGCGCCTCAAGCACTACGCCATCCGTACCGAGACGGCCTACCTCGATTGGGCACGACGTTTTATTGTGTTCCATGGCAAGCGTCATCCCGAGACGATGGGCACACCGGAAATCACGGCCTTTCTGACGTCGCTGGCAGTGGAGGGACGGGTGGCGGCGTCGACGCAGACGCAGGCCCTCAGCGCGCTACTCTTCTTGTACCGTTTTGTCCTTCAGATAGAGCTGGACGGCACCATCGATCTCGTGCGCGCAAAAAAAACCCGTCGCCTCCCGGTCGTGCTCACGAAGACGGAAGTGCAGGCGGTGTTGCAGCATCTCGCGGGCGCGTATCTCGTGATGGCGCAGTTATTGTACGGCAGCGGGCTGCGCCTGATGGAATGTCTGCGCCTGCGCATTAAGGATGTGGACTTCGCGCGTCGCGAGATTACGGTCCGAGCAGGCAAGGGGATGAAAGACCGGGTGACCATGCTCCCGGAGCCTGTGTGCGAGCCATTGCAAGCCCACCTCGTGGGAGTCAAACAGCAGCATATGGCTGATGTGGCCCATGGTGGCGGCACGGTCTATTTGCCGTTTGCCTTGGCGCGTACATACCCCAACGCCGAGCGGGAGTGGCACTGGCAGTATGTCTTTCCCTCGGACCGGCTCGCCACGGATCCACGCTCTGGGGCACGTCAGCGCCACCACCTGGATGAGAGCGGCTTACAAAAGGCGGTCCGCCGAGCCGCCCAATCGGCGGGCATCCCCAAGCGGGTGGGCTGTCACACCTTGCGGCACAGTTTCGCCACCCATGTGTTGGAAGCGGGCTACGATATTCGCACCGTACAGGAACTCCTCGGGCATCAGGATGTGCGCACGACTATGCTGTATACCCATGTCCTCAACCGTGGTGGCTTGGCAGTCCGCAGTCCACTGGAGTGATGCCTGGCAGGAGAGCGCCAGCGGCCTGTCCGCCGCCGGCACGCCCGTTGACGCTTGCCCCACCCCGCCTCTTCCCGTACAATACCGCACATTTCCTGCAGACGTACGTCGCCGCACGGTGGCAAGGAGGGCAGCGATGCGAGTAGCCGGTAAGATAGCGTTGATCAGTGGCGGGGCGCGCGGCATGGGAGCCGTGGAAGCGGGGCTGCTAGCCCGTGAAGGCGCCAAGGTGATCCTCGGCGATGTCCTGGATGCCGCCGGGCAGCAGACTGTCGCCGACATCCAGGCAGCCGGTGGCGCGGCGGTGTTTGTGCATCTCGATGTCACCAACGAAGCCGACTGGCAACAGGCCGTGGCCACAGCGGAAAGCCGCTTTGGCGCGCTGCATATCCTGGTGAACAATGCCGGGGTGAGCGGCCATGGCACCGTCGAACACACGACGGTCGCAGACTGGGACCGCGTCATGGACATCAAGGCCAAAGGCGTGTTCCTCGGCAGTAAAACCGCCATTCCCGCCATGCGCCGCGCCGGGGGTGGGTCGATCATTAATATCTCCTCGCAACTCGGTCTGGTCGGCGTGGACAACAGTAGTCCGCAATATCAAGCCTCCAAAGGTGCCGTGCGGCTCCTCACGAAAGCCACGGCCATCCAATATGCCGCCGAGGGCATCCGCGCCAATTCCGTGCATCCGGGATCCATTGTCACGCCAATGACCGAGGGACGGCGGGCGGACCCCGCGCTGTACCACCTCACCCTGGGCCGCATCCCGCTCGGGCGCTATGGCGAGTCGATGGATGTGGCCTATGGCGTGCTGTATCTGGCCTCCGATGAGTCAGCGTATGTCAATGACTGCTGGCACTAAAGTGCCGCAGCTTGTCGCTGGCATACTGCCAGCCCATGCCCAGAGGCATGGCACCGGAAGCACCCGCAACTAGAGGCGCATTGACGCGCGCCCTGGATCGAATGTTCTGTGCCGCATTGAAGTCGGCATGGGTGGTATAGCCACACTGCTGACAGGAGAACCGCGCTTGACTTGGTCGATTGGCTTTCGCGATATGCCCACAGGCACTACATGCACGGCTGGTGTTGCGTGGATCAATCAACACCACGGGGATACCTGCCAGTGCAGCCTTGTACTCGACAAAGAAACGCAGTTGGGCGAAGGCCCACCCGCTCATAGTGGCTCGTTGCGGCTTCCTGAACCGAGTCCGGGTCCTGATATACGTCAAGTCTTCCAACGCGATACCATGCCCGTTGCCTGTGGCTGCCGCAACGAGTTTTTTACTGATACAGTGGTTCGTGTCCTTCCGAAATCTCGCTTCGCGTCTCGCGGTGCGCTTCAGCGCCCGCCGAATGTTCTTCGGACGTTTCCCGTCCATCTGGGCGACATGGGCGGCACGCTGGAGCCGTCTGCGGTATGTCTGGTAGCGGGTACGACAGGCTTCCATCGCTCCCCCACTATGCGTCGTGCCATCCGAGGTCGTTGCCAGATGGACCACGCCCAGGTCTACGCCCAGAAAATCGGTGGGCGGTATGGGGGTACCGTCTGGCACCTGGACAACCACCAACAGAAACCACTGGCCATCTTCACGCACCACCAGATGGCACTGTCGTGGTGCATAGGCATCAAACCGTTGCCGGTGGTAGGGACCGATGAGGAACGCGACCAACACACGCCCTTGCAAGGTTGTAAGGCTGACATGGTCCAAGCCATCAAAGCGCATAATGCGTTGATCGTAGGGCATGGCGGCATCAGGCCGAAAGGTGGGACAGATCGTCTTGTCTCGCCGGTACGTTCCTGCCACCCGAGCCAAACAGCGGACCACCATCTGCGAGGGCAGATGAAACAGCGTGCGCAACTCATGGTAGTACAGTCGTTGCAACGTCAATTTGTTGGTGCACTGCTGGGCAAATGCCTGTGCAGCCAGCCAGTTGCACGCCTCATTAAAGCGCATCATCACGGCACGCAATGAGATGGTTTGCTCTGCAGTAGGCAGAAGTTTGAGTTGCAAGGTCAGTTCCATGCAAGGGATATTCACATGGTTACCGCTAATGTACAAGCACGGACAGAAGAAAAGTCGGCTCAAGCCGGGAACGTTTCCTCCACTGGGGATAAATCCCCGTGGCTTCCACGCGCTCAAACGCTATTTCTGTGAACTGGTTATTGACGGGGGCTGGACGGCCCAGTAACCCGCCAGAAAGGAGAACGCGATGGCCGACGCCCATGGCATTGCCCTGGACCATCTACGAGTGCTGGCTGAGCGGGTGGGCATGCAGCTCAGCACCGCAGAGTTGGAGCACCTGAAGCCGATGTATGACTTGTACGCAGAACAGCTCCGTGTCATCCACGAGCTTGATCTGGCGGCGGAAGACCTCGCCGTGGTCTATTCTCCTATCTGGGATCCCCAGGCCTGAGGTGGCGTTATGACGCAGACTGACCTGTGTTACCTGACGATTCGTGAAGCGAGCACCCTGCTCAAACGTCGTGAGCTGTCGCCCGTGGAATTGACCCGCGCTTTTCTCCAGCGCATCGACGCCCTCGATGGCACGCTGCACGCCTATATTACGGTGCTGGCAGAGCCAGCGCTCGCTACGGCCCGGACTGCCGAAGCGGAGCTGTTGCGCGGCGACTATCGTGGTCCGCTGCACGGCATCCCCATTGCCCTGAAAGATCTGTACGACACCAAGGACATTCGCACCACTGCCAGCTCGCGCGTGTTTGCGCAGCGCGTGCCCAGCGCCGACGCCACCACCACAGCGCGTCTGGCCGCGGCGGGCAGCATCCTGCTCGGCAAGCTGGCCATGCACGAATTCGCCCTCGGCGGCCCGGACCCCACCTGCGGTTTTCCGGTGGCGCGCAATCCGTGGAATCTCGACCACATTCCCGGCGGCTCCAGTAGCGGCTCCGGTGCCGCCGTGGCCGCCGGGCTGTGCATGGGCTCCCTGGGCTCCTGCACCGGCGGGTCCATCCGTGGTCCAGCAGCCTATTGCAGCATGGTGGGCCTGAAGCCGACCTATGGACGGGTGAGCCGCTATGGCGTCGTGCCCCTGAGCTGGTCCCTGGATCACTGCGGCCCCATGACCTGGACCGTGGAAGACACGGCCCTGATGCTGCAAGCCATTGCCGGGCCGGACCCCAAAGACCCGACCAGCAGCCAGGCCCCGGTGCCAGACTACAGCGCCGCGCTCATAGACGACATCAAGGGCCTGACCATTGGCGTACCACGCCATTTCTTTTGGGCCGACGATCCGCGTATTGACCAGGAAAGTTTGCGCGTCGTGGACCGTGCCGTGCAAGCCCTGGCTGATCTGGGCGCCCAGGTCGTCGAGGTCACCGTGCCGACCTTGCAGTATTGCGGCGCGGCGCAACCGGCCATCATGCTCAGCGAAGCCTTTGCCTATCATCAGCGTCTGCTACGCAGCCAACCCGCCGCGTTTGGCGACATGGTGCGGGCCCGCTTCCGCACCGGCGGTCTGATGAGTTCTGCCGATTACGTGCAGGCGCAGCGGGTGCGCAATGTCCTGAAGCGCGATTTCGCCACGGTGCTGCAACAGGTGGATGTGGTGGTCTCGCCCACCATGTCGAGTCCCGCCCCGGCCTTTGCTGGCCTCGATACCATGAGCACGGCCCGTCGCCCGAGCTTTACCGGCCCGTACAACCTGACAGGCATGCCCGCTATTTCCATCCCGTGTGGCTTTACCGCCGCCGGGCTGCCGGTGGGCTTGCAAATTGCCGGGAAGCCGTTTGATGAGCCGACGGTGCTGCGGGTGGCGTATACATATCAGCAGTACGCGCGTGTGTTTGAGCAACGCCCGCCGGTGTAGGTAGAGATGTCGAGGCAGGTGCAACGCTCTGGTACCACCGTCCCGTCTGTCGGGCATGCACCCCCTGGGCTGCGGCGCATCCCCTCAGCCGGTCTTGCGACCTGCCCGGTGAGGTGGTCTATAGCTTGACGTGTGTGCTGTCGTCTGGCGGATTGCCTGGAAGCGCGTCTGGGGCTCACTGCGGCCATGCTACGGCTAGCCGCGTCCCTGGCGTATCGCCTGTGTGGGCATGGCCCGCCAGCTTGGTTGAATGCGCTTGTGGTGGGGCTGATGGCAGGGCTTGCGGGCGGGCCTTGGCGATTGCCTACGGGCGAGGCGCTGCAATGCGGCGCTTACAGCGGACGCACACGGTGGCAGGCGGCGCGCCCAGAGGGGCACCCCCTCTGGGCTCCCCCAGGACAGAGGGCCAGAGATCAGAGGGTCAGAGTCCAGAGCATGAACGCACCACGACGCGAAACCCGACCTGGCTCAAGTGGAGAACTCCGCCACCTCCAAAGCGATTGGCACAACGCGCCTCTCGGCCCATACGCCAGTAGGCGCCACCTCTCAAGACACGGCGCATATTACTCGCGGCTTGTAAACGCTCCCGCCGTTTTCCCGGTGTATAGGGATATGGAAAGACATTTGTAGTCCAGGAGCGCCCCCATAAGCTCCTCGTCCACTCCCACCTATTACCACTCATATCCTCCACTTCATATGGGCTTGCACCTCCGGAAAAACATCCGACCGCACTTGTGCTATGAAAACCTGTCTCCCAACAGTTCATGCGGTTTGTGTCTAGCTCATCGCCCCACGGATAGCGCCGCCCATCCGTACCACGCGCCGCCTTCTCCCACTCCGCCTCACTGGGCAGCGTCACTCCCCAGCCCTCTTGCCGAAGCAGGTGCGCCAGCGGCTCTGGCGTCCCCGGCCACTCGCGCAGCCGGACTGTGAGCCATTGACAATAGGCCAGCACCTCGTGCCAGCTTACAAACGCCACTGGATGATTCGCGATGGCTTGCAGACTCTCTGCATCCCTTGGCGTATGACCGCTCGCCTGCACAAAGGCCATCCATTGCGCCACCGTCACCGGATAACGCGCCAGATAATACCTCGGCAGCACCACCTCATGCTGCGGCTGTTCCTCCGTATCTGCCTCGGCATCCCGTGCCGGATCACTTCCCATGAGAAACGGCCCCGCTGGAATCTCCATGAACCCCAGCAGCGGCTCATCCGGCAAACACCAGGCATCGGCCCGGAAGCGCGGATCACCGAGAGTCGCCAGCGTGTTCCCAGCCGCGGCGCGCTGCACCGGGCTCAGATGCCCACCCCGCAGCAACGCCACCAACCGCTGCCCCACCCGCGCGGCCAGCTCACGCCCTAACTTCGTATCGTGCACCCGGTTCAGGCCCATCTCCAACAACACGTCCCCGGCCAGCCAGGCCTGTTGCCAGGCCACCGGCGTGTTGTCGGCCAGCGTTGGGCAGAGTTCGGCCACCAGGGCCAGGGGGCGCGCCGTCTCGCCGCTGAGATAGACCAGACGCCCCACCGCCAGTAAGATGACCTCGCGCCACAGCGCGCCCTCGGCAGCCAGCCGGGCCGCCTGCGTGGGGAAATCCGCCAGCGTCGACAGGTGCGCCCCGGCCAGATATTCCTGAAATGTGCGATGTGGCAAGGCATACACGCCCGGCACGCGCTCCAACAACAGTCCAGCCCGCAGTTGCATGACCTCAATCACCTGATAGGCCCAAT
Source organism: Pseudomonadota bacterium (assembly GCA_005777235.1). Lineage (GTDB taxonomy): Bacteria > Tectomicrobia > Entotheonellia > Entotheonellales > Entotheonellaceae > SXND01. The sequence continues at coordinate 4,363 of SXND01000156.1, read as the reverse complement.
CACGGCTGCCCTGCGGATGCAAGGCACGCAGCGCATTGGCCAGCGTGGCCTCATCGATGTCCGCCACCTCGGCGCTGCCGGCAGTGCCGCCCTGCCCGTGCGCCTCATAGGCCAGGCGCCAGAGCCCCTGCTTCAGATCCGTGTCAGCCCGGCCAACGTCTGTGAGCAGGGCCTGGAGGCGCGGCACCTCGTCGCCAGCGCTGGCTTTGAGCTGTTCCCAACGCCACAGTAGAATGTCGACCGTCTCCTCGTACAGCAAGGCCCGCGCCTCGGGCAAGCGGCCTTTGTGCGTATGCACCAGCGCCATTACGGTCAACAGTAGCGGATTATTGGCCAGCCGCCACAGATCGGGACGTCGGATGGCACGCTGCAAGTGCTGCGTCAGGCCCGCCACGGTCTCAGCGCTGACACTGCCCAGACGGGCCAGCTCGTGATACCAGGCGGCGATAAAACGATCAATCTGCTCTTCGTCAAAAGGCGCCAGGGTCACTGCGGCCCATTTTGGCAGTTGTAAGGCGGGATCTTGATAAGAAAGCGTGCGACAGGTCAGCACCACACGACAGTGGGCATAGCGGCTGATAAAGGCAGCCACGGCATCACGCACAAAGGCGCGTTGTGGCGCCGTGGGGATCTCATCCAGGCCATCCAGCAGCAGGAGCACCTTGCCCTGCGGATCATCCAGACGCTGGCGTAGGGCCGAGGCAGCAAAGGCGAGATTCTGGGCTTTGAGGCGCCGCTGGATAAACTGCCACAAGTGCTCGGGCTCGGCCCGCTTGGCCCGGACCGGAAGCCCACGCGCAAAGTCTCGCAGCACCACAGTGATCGGCACCAGATCCGCTTCAGTGTCCGGCCAGCCAGTCAGCCGGGCCAACCAGCCATCCTGTGCCTCCACACCATGCGCCGCCAGACAGAGGCCCAGATACGTCAGAAAGGTTGATTTCCCTGACCCTGGCGCTCCCAGCAGCACCAGATGGCGCTGCTGCACCACCGCTTCCAGAGCGCTGAGCGGACGCGTCTCAGGCTCTGTGACACGGGCGGCGCGGCGGCGCGGCGGGCGCTCTGCGTCGTGGCGGGCCACCTGCGTGGTCGTATGCAGATCGACATACACCTGGGTGAGGTCAAAAGGCTGCTGCGCGCTGGTTGGGTCGCTGGCGCTGACGTGCAAACCGCGCAGCGACATATGGCGGGCGCTGGCCATCAGCACGCGCCGGTAAATGGCCAGGGCCTGGGCTGGATCGCGGGTTGGGGCTCCCATGTACACATTGCCCGTGAGAATCACATTGCCCACGGCATCGCCATGCACTGCTACGCCGCGCTTTCCCGCCGCGGTACTGTGGCTCGTGGCCATGGCTCCGGCGCCGCTTTGCGCTAGGCGGATGCGCTCCTGCTGGACTTGCTGGGCTTCCAGCGCCGCGAGCTGCTGGCGCAGGGCGGCAATTTGTGTGCTGAGGTCGTCGGTCATAGCCAGTGCTCCACTCTCCACAGCCGTCACGTCCCAGGCAGCCCCGTGTAGACGCCTGAGCGCGGGGACACTGCAGGGTCAAGGCGTGCGTTGCTCCAGGGGCGTCTAGAGGCGCAGCAGCGCGGCACGGCCAATATCCTTGAGCAGGGCTTGCCCCGTAATACGGCCTTGCCCCAAGACCAAATCAATGTTCGTGATGCCAGGCCCGCCCAGGTTAAGGCTGCGATTGCCCTGACGATCTTCGACGTGCCAGCCCAGCACCTCGTGCCCTTGGATCTGATCGACGACCACCGCAAAATAGTTCTCCGGCCCGAGCACGCGCCCGCCCGCTGGAAGAGTGATCGCCTCTTTATTGGTCCACATGATGCCAAAATTGTGTCCAGTGGGACAACCAATGGGATAAGTCACAAAACGCGCATCCGGGGTATACTCCGCGCCATAAGACTTCCTGTGTAAGGCAAGAGAGTGCTGAGGCGTATCAGCGTCGGAGGGATGACTGGCCAGTCATCCCTCCCGGGAGTGGGGCTTATCGACGACTACGCTTGTACTCAAAGAAATCGCTGCGTGCGGCCAGCCAGGAGATATGATCCCACAATTCCCCGGCATCTTCCCCCGTGGGCACGGAGGTGATGACGGGACCGAAAAAGCCCTTTTGCCCGGCCACCGAAATAGTCGGCACGCCAAAGGCCCCGTGCTTTTCCAGGGCGCCTTGATGCTCCGCCAAAATACGCTCTTCCACCCCGGGATCGCTGGCCGCTTCCGTGCGCCAGGCCGGATCGAGACCGGCTTCGGTGAGGGCGCGCTCGATGACCGCGGCATCCCCGAGCGATTCTTTGCGATCATGACGCGCCTGGCCCAGGGCCACATACAGACGGCGCACGGCCTCATTGCCGACGCGCTCCCGCGCGCGAGCCAGGAGCGGGAACGTGGCATGACTGTCCGCATGCGACTCACTGGCGTAGTCATGCCCTTCGTTGATCTTCGCCAAGCTCAAAAACTTCCAGGTGACGTCAATGGGACGGACCTTGGCCACCTCTTGGATCCACAGGGCGGTACGCCAAGCCCAGGGACACGACGGGTCAAAGTAGAAATCGACGGGTTGTGTCGCGGTGCTGCTCTCACTCATCAGAATACCCTTTCTCGTGCACCTCAGCGCCATACGTGTGCGGTTTTAATACTTCTTCATACTCCGATCCACCTCGTCAGCCCAGGCCAGAATACCCCCTTTCAGGTTTTTGACCTGCACATAGCCGGCGGCCTTCAGGACGTCATAAGCCTGTGCACTACGCCCTCCCACTTTGCAATGCACCACAATCTCCTCGGCGGGATTGATTTCGTGCAGGCGTTGAGGCACTTGGCCCAGCGGGATCAGGCGCGCCCCATAGGGAGCGAGATTGCCGATCTGCCATTCGTGCGGCTCGCGCACGTCAATGATCGTGATCGTCTCTCCGTGCTCCAGTTTGTGTTTGAGCTGGAGCGGCGTAATTTCCCACTCCGCCACAGCGGCCACCTCTTGCGCTGGGGTAATGCCGCAGAACTGATCGTAGTCAATCAGCTCCTTGACCAGCGTGCAGCGTCCATCCGCTGGGCAGGCGGGGCTACGACGCAGGCGCAATTCGCGGAATTTCATCTTCAGCGCATCAAACAACAACAGGCGCCCAACCAGCGTCTCGCCCTCGTTAAGAATCAGCTTCACCGCTTCTGTGGCCTGAATGACTCCAACAATACCGGGTAACAGACCCAGCACGCCCCCTTCGGCACACGAGGGCACCATACCTGGTGGCGGTGGCTCAGGGTACAAGCAACGATAGCACGGCCCGCCAGCCCCTGGATGGAACACCGAGGCCTGGCCTTCAAAGCGAAAGATCGAGCCATACACATTCGGCTTGCCAAGTAGGACGCAGACATCGTTGACGAGATAGCGCGTCTGAAAATTATCCGTGCCGTCAATGATGATGTCGTAGTTTTGGCAAATCCCCAACGCATTATCCGACCGCAACAGTGTCTCGTGCGTCTCAATCTGGATATACGGGTTGAGGTCGTGTAGCCGGTCCCGGGCTGATTCCAGCTTCGGACGGCCAATATCTTTGGTCCCATGCAGCACTTGCCGTTGCAGATTGCTCTCGTCTACCACATCGAAATCGACAATACCAATACGCCCGACCCCGGCAGCCGCCAGGTACAACGCCAGCGGTGACCCCAGACCGCCCGCGCCAATCAGGAGCACGCTTGCCGCTTTGAGCTTGCGCTGCCCTTCGACCCCGACCTGGGGCAGAATCAAGTGGCGATCATAGCGCACCAGCTCTGCTTGGGTCAGCTCGGGCAGCGCGTCCACCTGGGCGTTTGGCAACGCATCACCTTCATAGCCGTGACGCGTGGTCGTCTCCTGTGCCATCGAATGTTCTCCACCCATTAGACGTTAGGCCCCACACAGGCCGCGGAAGATGCGGCGTAACATGGGTTCATCCAGATCTTTGAGCACAATGTCATCGTAATCCAGCTCAGACGGCGCATCGTCGGACGCACAGGCTGTGGGAGCCTCTGACGTCACGTGCGCCGCCTCCGGCATGACGACATCTGTGGACGCGATCTTGAAATCACGATGGTGTGTCAGCCAGTGATCACAGTTGTCGTGTGTTCCCGCATAGAGAAAGTAGTGACTACTCCCCATGGCTCAAGCCGGGGGCTTCTAGGGACTTACACCCAAAGACGCTAGCCCGCGTCTTAATATATTCAGGGCCGCGTTTTCATCACGGTCCATACGCAATTGACAGGCAGGGCACTGATGCACGCGTTGACGAAGCGGTTTTGGCACACGAGACCCACACCTGCTGCAATCTTGCGAGGTGTATGCCGGAGGCACGTGCACAGCCAGTCGACCGGCACATGCTGCCTTGTCGC